>CALXZV010000076.1 GCA_944393335.1 uncultured Clostridia bacterium
GTGGAAATATTTGATGGCATGGAATTTGCAGAAAAAGCAGGAAAAGAAAGAAAAATATTTTTTGTAAAACAAGAGGGCAATTTAGTAGCATATGAGTTTGATGCTGAAACGCAAAAATTAAAAAAGCAAAATGTAGAAGAACTAGCAAAACAAAATATTATGGATATACATATATTTGGAGAAGGAACTAAGGTAGATAGAGAAAAAAGAACTATTAGTTATGCGATACATAGAATGCAAAAAGAATGCGAGGTTCCAGAACTCTAACTGTGCTGATAAATATTTCAAATTATCTTGAAATATAACTAATATTGTGATATAAAGTAATAGGAGAAATATATGAAAAATATCAAGGACTATGATTTAAACGAATTAAAACAAGAACTTACAAACATAGGTGAAAAGCCATTTAGAGCAGAACAAATTTTTAAATGGCTATATGTAGAAAAGGTGCATAGTTTTGATGAAATGACAAATTTATCATTAGAATTAAGAGAAAAGTTGAAACAAAACTATGACATATGCAATTTTACCATAGTAAAAAAGCTTGAATCAAAAGATGGCACAAAAAAATACCTATTTGGTTTGAGCGATGGAAATGCAATAGAATCGGTGCTTATGCAATATCATTTTGGAAAAACAGTTTGTGTATCATCACAAATAGGCTGTAAAATGGGATGTAAATTCTGTGCATCAACAGGAATTGCATTTATAAGAAGCTTAACATCAGGCGAAATTGTAGAGCAAATAATTGCAATAGAGCAGGATATAGGTGAAAAAATATCAAATGTTGTATTTATGGGAATTGGAGAACCTTTTGATAATTATGACAATGTAATGAACGCAGTAAAAATATTAAACAATCAAAAAGGTTTAAATATAGGCGCAAGACATATTAGCATATCAACAAGTGGAATCGTTCCAAAAATTTATCAGTTTGCAGACGAAAATGTTCAATGCACATTGTCAATTTCACTTCACAGTGCAAATAATGAGACAAGAAGTAGTATGATGCCAGTAAATAATGCATATAATATACAAGAGTTAATAAAAGCTTGTAAATATTATATTAGCAAAACAAATAAAAGAATTTCATTTGAATATGCATTGGCAAAGGACAACAATGACAATCAAAAAGCAGCAGACGAATTAGTAGCATTGTTGCATGGAATGTTATGCCACGTAAATTTAATTCCTATAAACAAAATTGAAAATGGAAAATACATAAAAAGCTCAAATGAAAACATAATAAAATTTAGAGATTACTTAAATAGCAAAGGAATTACAGCAACAATTCGTAGAGAATTAGGCTCAGACATAGAAGCAGCTTGTGGACAACTAAGAAGAAAAAATTTGAAGTGATTTTCAGTTGGGGACGGTCCTAAAATGAAAAAAGCAAGTGAAAAGTTACAAAAAGTAGGAGGAAAAAATGATACAAGCTTTTGCAACTACAGACATAGGAAAAGCTAGGCAATTAAATGAAGATTCATATTTTGCTTCCAAGCCAGAAGATGAAATACAATTATTTATTGTAGCAGATGGCATGGGAGGATATAAAGGCGGAGAAATTGCAAGTAGTATGGCAGTAAATGCAGCAAGAAATTATATCTTAAGCAATTTTGAAAAATCAAAAATAGATAAAGAAACGCTGTTAAGCTTAGTCAAAAGTAGTAGTCAATATGCAAATATGGTTGTATATGAAAAGGCAAAAAATGATGAAGAACTTAAAAATATGGGAACTACTTTAGATGTATGCTTAATTTATGAAAATAAAGCTTTTATTTCACATATAGGGGATAGCAGAATATATAGAATTAGAAAAGAATTTATGCGTAAACTTACCAAAGACCACAGCTATGTACAGCAATTGGTTGATGAAGGTAAAATAACAAAAGAAGAGAGCATGAATCATCCAAAAAAGAATATGCTTATTAAAGCACTTGGATGTACAGAATTTATTGAACCAGATAGCATGATAAAGGGATTTATAAAAGGTGATATAATTCTAATGTGCACAGATGGTTTAACAAATATGGTTAGTGAACAAGATATATTTAATATTTTGAAAACAAATACAGATGAGCCATCAAAAAAGCTAGTTGAAAAGGCAAATGAAAATGGCGGATTAGACAATATTACAGCAATTGTAATAGAATAAAATCTTTCAAAAGAGAAAGGAAAATATTATGAATTTGATAGGTAAAATAATAGGAAATAGGTATGAAATCCTTGAAGAGGTCGGCCTCGGGGGAATGGCAACAGTGTACAAGGCAAAAGACCATGTGCTTAATAGATTAGTTGCAGTAAAAGTATTAAAAGATGAATTTACAACAGATACAGACTTTATAAAAAGATTTAACACAGAAGCACAAGCGGCAGCAAGCCTTTCGCATCCAAATATAGTTTCAATATATGATGTAGGGCACGAAGACGAAAATAATTTGTACTACATAGTTATGGAACTTGTACAAGGTAAAACATTAAAAGAAATAATAAATGATGAAGGCGCACTTTCTTGGAAATGGGCTGTAAATATAGCAATGCAAATAGCATCTGCTTTGGAGCTTGCGCATAAAAATGGAATAATTCATAGAGATATAAAGCCTCATAATATAATAATTACAGAAGACGGAATCGCAAAAGTTACAGACTTTGGTATAGCAAAAGCAGTATCAAATTCAACAATAACAGCATTTGGAACAACTATAGGTTCAGTACATTATTTTTCACCAGAGCAAGCAAAAGGTGGATTTACAGACGCCAAGTCAGATTTATATTCTTTAGGTGTTGTAATGTACGAAATGCTTACTGGAAAAGTACCATTTGACGCAGATACACCAGTATCAGTTGCACTTAAACATATGCAAGAAGATCCAAAAGAACCAATAGAGCTTAATCCAGAAATTCCAACAGCTGTAAATCAAATAGTGATGAAAGCAATGCAAAAAGAGCCATCAGCAAGATATCAAAGCGCAACAGAAATGCTACACGATTTAAGCAAAGCATTAAAAGACCCAGATGGAGATTTTGTTATAATTGAAAATAAAGATGGTGGGTACACTAGAGTAATGCAAGCTATAAAAGACGACCAAGTTAAGCCAAAAAATGGAGAAGGAGTACAAACCAAAACAAACTTCTTTACAGAACATCCTAAAGCTAAAATTGCTATCATAATATTAAGTTTAGTACTTCTATTTGTAGTAGTATTTTTAATAACAAAAATAGCTATTGATGGCGGAATAAAGTCAAAAGTAGATATGCCAAACTTAGTAGGTAAAACACAGGAAGAAGCTGAGCAAATGGCAGATGACTTAGGACTTACACTTGAAGTAACTGAGGTCGCAAGTAGTGATGTTGAAGAAGGTAAAGTAGTATCACAAGACCCAGAATTTACAGAAAGCAAAATAGAAAAAGGTTCTACAATAAAGATAAATATAAGCAAAGGTCCAGAGCAAACCGAGATGGTTAAATTAGAAGGAATGAAAATTGAGGACGCAAGAAATACAGCAGAGTCAATGGGAATTAAACTAGATGAACAAACGGAAAATAGTGATACAGTAGAAGCGGGAATAATTATAAAACAAGATACACCAGTGGGAACACTTGTTAAATCAGGTGATACAGTAGTTGTTCACATTAGCGCCGGTGTAGAAAAAGTTAGAGTACCAACCGTACTTGGAATGGACGAAGGAACTGCAGTAGCAACTTTAAAGAATGCTGGACTAAATCCAAAAGTTACTTACGAAAGCAACGAGGAAAAAGAAGACGGAAAGGTTATTTCTCAAAGCATAGATGCAAATGCTGAAACTGCAAAAAATTCAAATATAGACATTGTTGTAAATAAAATTGTAAAAGAACAAAAAACAATTAATGTAATAGTTGATGTTAAATCAATAATGGGAAGCAGTTCTTCACAAAATACAAATACGACAAACGAAACTGCACAAACACCTGAAACTGTCAATGTTACAATTTTAATAGATGGTGTAGAAAGAACACAAAATTCAGCAAGTGTTACAAACTCATCATATAATGCTTATTCATATACTTCAACAGGAATACATGATATAACAGTAAAAGTAGGTTCATCATATACAAAAACTAGAACAATTAACTTCGATGAATCTGACAACAACAGAAATGTAATATTTGATAAAAATACAGTAAGTGACTAATTTTAGTAAAATTACATGATTAATATGTGTAAAAACAAGAATTGATAAAAGGAATATTTTGTTAGGTAAAACTAATGGAATATTCCTTTTTTCCGTAGGACATTTATTGTGATTTAATTGCAAATTTCAAAAATTATGGTATAATTACATTATTAAAAGATATGTTTTATTGTACAGAAAACGATTTTTTTCATATTGAATGGGAACTAACATACTAAAAGGAGTTTTATGAAAGCAACAGTTATACAAAATGTAGCAAATAGGTATAAAGTAATAGATGAAGAAGATAACATGCACATTTGCATAGCAAGAGGAAAGCTAAAAAACAATAATCAAGTACTAAATAAAAGAGAAGAAAATGCTTTGAAACTTGCAACTAATTATGGGAAAATAAATACTCTAACTCCAGTTGCGGGAGATAAAGTAGAAATTGAAAATGAAGCTATTACAAAAATATATGAAAGAACTAATTATATAAAAAGGCCTAAAATAGCCAATGTTACACAGGTTGTTTTTGTCGTGTCTCTAAAAGAGCCTGAGCCAGATATATTGATGCTAGATAAGCAATTAGCATTTGCAGAAAATATGGGAATAAAAAGCATAATTGTGCTTAATAAATGTGATTTGGCTAGTAGCAAAGAGATAAAAAGCATATATGAAAAAGTAGGCTATACTGTGCTTGAAATGCAGGCAAAAAATAATGTAGGAGTTGATAAGTTAAAAGATTATTTAAAAGAAAATATCACAGTATTTTCAGGCAATTCAGGAGTAGGAAAATCAACAATTATAAATAGTCTATTTGGAAAAAATATTACAGAAGAAGGTTTAGTTAGCGAGAAAAATAAAAGAGGAAAAAACACTACAACAGCAGTTACATTATATGAATTAGAAAAAAATACATATATTGCAGATACTCCAGGTTTTAGTACGTTTGATATTAATGAAATAGATTACAAAAACTTAGATAAGGAATTTATAGATTTTATTCCGTTTATACAAGATTGTAAATATGTGGGGTGTAGCCATATTTATGAAAGTGAAAAAGAATGCGGAGTAAAAAGAGCAGTGCTCGATGGAAAAATATCAAAGTCAAGATATGAGAATTTTGTGAAAATATATAAGGAATTGGAAGAAAATTATAAGAGGAGATATAACTAATGGAAGTTTCAACATCATTATTAAGTGTAAAAAAAGAAGATATTATTCAAACAATATACAATTTGGAAGTAGCTCATACAGACTACTTTCATATAGATGTAATGGATGGCAGATTTGTAGAAAATGACACATCTGAGACAATGAGAATTTATTGTGAGTACTTAAATCAGGTAACAAATGTACCAATAGATGTACACTTAATGGTTACAAATGTTAAAGAATACATAGATAGTTATTCAATATTCAATCCCAATATTATTACTTTTCACTATGAAGCTTGTAAAGATGATACAGAAGTAGATAAATATATTGAACAAATTAAAGGTAGAGAATGCAAAGTTGGATTGGCAATAAAGCCAAATACTGAGATAGATAAAATACTAAAGTTTTTGCCAAAAATAAACTTGCTATTAATTATGTCAGTTGAGCCAGGAAAAGGCGGACAGAAATTCATAGAAAGCGCTATTCAAAAAATAAAATATGCAAAAGCAAAAATTGATGAACTGGGCTTAGAAACAGAAATTGAAGTTGATGGGGGAATAAATTTAGAAAATTCGAAAGAAGTAAAAGAAGCGGGAGCTACTATTGCAGTTAGCGGCACAGCAATAATTAATTCAAAAGACTATAGTTATACAATTAAAAAACTTAAGGAGTAATTAGAGCAAAGCAAAAAAATTTAGCTAATTTACGAAAAATAGTTGCAATAATAAACGAAATATTGTAAAATATATAAATCCTTACATAAGGATATCCCTTTTAAGAGAGGGGGTGAAATCTTATATGACATCATATGAGCTAATTTGGCGACTAATTGTTATATTACTTTTAAGTAATTATAACGATGAAAGTCAAGACACAAACAAAGATTAATCTTTGAAGGCGGACGACGACCGCCTTTTTCTTTTGTTCATACAAAAAAAGAGATATGCGACGAACATATCTCGGTGCAAATCTTAATGACATCATATGATTTGCTTAAGCTATACATATTATAGCATCATTATTAATATATGTCAATAATTTTTAATTATTCTTTTACGAAATTTGTGAATTTTAAGTAAAAATGTCCCGTTTTTGTTTTTGAATTTTTAGTAAAAATGTCTCGAAATTTTTGTACTTTAT
>CALXZV010000077.1 GCA_944393335.1 uncultured Clostridia bacterium
ATTTTCACAAAGATCTTTATTAACACGATAAAATTCAACTATTTTGTAGTCTTCACTTATTTTATGTGGTACAAAAGTTAGCAATGTAAATTCCTCCTAATCCAGTATGGATAAGGGATAGCTATTCTTGAAATCTTTTGGAAATTTTTTTAAGATAAAAAATAATTCTTGAAATTTATTTTTGAAATTTTTTCAGCATTTTTAAGTATTTTATAGAATTTGATAAAAATAAAAGCAGGTGCTGCACTGCTACAGACATCTGCTTTTTCTCATCTTAGACTTTTTTGAAATTTTCTAGAATTTCTTAAAAAATCCTTTAAACTGGTCGAGGTGACAGGGATCGAACCTGCGACCTCATGGTCCCAAACCACGCGCTCTACCAACTGAGCCACACCTCGATGTTTGGTAAAACTTACATTAATACAATTTTGTAATAGTTTAATGGTGAGCCAGGAGGGATTCGAACCCCCGACCCACGGCTTAGAAGGCCGTTGCTCTATCCAACTGAGCTACTGACCCATTAGCAAGTTTTATGAACTATAATCTATACTAAAACTATATTAATGAATCGTTTTACCTAGAACACTAATTATCATAGCACAATAAAGCACCTTTTGTCAAGCAAAACTCAAAAAAATATTACAAAAATAAAATAAAAAATTTAGAAAAATATGTACAAAACATATTGCAATTAAAAAAAGTTATTTGTATAATATAGGTATTAAATTATAACTAATGACAACAATAAAAGTATAGTTATAAGATAAATTAACTATTTATTAAAGGAGGATACTATGAAGAAAAAAGAAAAGAAGGGAATACTTATTTTAATTGCGGTAGCTGTAGTAATTATTGTGGCTTTACTTATTATAAGAGCAGTTATGAAGAATAATAATGATAATACACAATTACCATCAAGCTCAAGCACAGAAGCAGGTAGCGAATACACAGCTTTATATTCTGACGGTAGTAAATTAAATACTAGCTCAAAACTTAGAGAAAACAAAGTTTATCAAAGTATTACTGTTTCAAACATTCAATTAACAACAGTTAATGGATTAAACAGATTACTTGCAAATGTTACAAATAACAGCAGCGCTAGCACAGATGCTCAAGATGTATCTCTAGTTTTCGTAGATGACCAAGGCAATACTATAGCAACAGTTCCTGGTGTTATACCAGCAATGAATGCAGGCGAAACAGCACAATTAAATGCATCTACAACAAAAGATATAATTAATGCATATGATTTTAGAATAGAATAAATTATTTTATATAAGCTAATTTAACCCCTATTTCAAATTTAATTGAAATAGGGGATTTATTTGTTTTAAATTGAAAACCACGAGTATTACAACCCGTGGCAATTTATTATTCAATTTTATATTTTAAACAATCTAATTTCCTCTTGCAATTATTTGATTATGAGGACTATATGTATCTTTTGAAAGAAGTGTACGAGAAACTTCCTTACCATTTAACTTCAATATTTTGTATGCTACAGATGTTGCACCATTTGAACCAGATTGAACAACTTTAGTTTTTCCTTTTCCTAATGATGAATCGGTTGTGTAAACTGTAGAATAAGGTACTGTACCTGTTTTGTAAGAAATTAATTCAACTTCATATTCTACATCTTCTTTTAGTCCATAAACACTAATTGTTAATTTCTTGTTTGCAGTAGTTGCAACTATTTTTATTGGGTAATTTCTACTATTTTTAAATTTAAAATCAGGTGAACCCCATGAAACAGTAGCATCTAATCCTATTGGAACATATCCAACTGTGAAAGTGTGATTTGTTCTATTAGTTATTTCCAAATTTGCTCTAAGTACGCTATTGTAAAGTGTGCTAGATACTTGACAAATACCTCCACCATAATCTGTAGTTACTTGACCATTTGAATATACAGTAGCTGTCTTGAAACCATTTGCAGCAGTACGCTTTCCAACAGTTCCATTAAATGAAAATTCTTCACCAGGCATTAGCACTGTTCCATTTATTTTTGATGCAGCTAGTGCAATGTTTGTTGAACGATTTGCATTACTTGATGCGTAACTTGTTGAATATGTTGCAAGTAAATCAGGAAAGGCTTCTCTGCCAATCTCATTTGTTGTAACACTAGGATACAATGTTTTTAAAGGTATTGTATAAGTGTCCTGATGTGTAGCAACCATTTGCTTTGCCTCATCTACAGATATATTAAAATCTAGACCATTTGATGATGGATAAACAGCGTATGGATCTGTTGTGTAATATGCATCTTTTGCTTCCTTGTAAATCTCACTATGTATTTTGTCAATATCTATTGGAGCAGGCTCTGCTTCTTCTACAGGAACTTCTATAGAGTCTGTATTGTAATCAATTGCTGTAAGTTTATCTACTATTAAATCTTTAAATTCATCAGATTTAATAACATTTCCAGCCTTGCCAGATATTATTATTAAATTATTACCATCAATAGTGTATGAAGACTCTTTAATTCCATCCTCAAAATTAGCATTCATTTGAGATACAACGGATTCATATAAGTCATTATTATATGAAAAGTCTATATTTATATCTACCTTATTTATTAAAGTATTTAGTATATCAAAATTGTTTTTAAAGATATTTCCGTTCCTGCCATAAGAGTAAGCTTCTCCAACAGCCTTAGATATATCATAACTACATTCAAGTTGACTTGGAAGAACATTGTAAAGAGTACCATTATGATTAAATACCAAATTTGTTTCTAATCTAGAATTTAAGTTTTCAGCAATTTTGCTATTTGCTTCATCCTGTGTAAGACCGGATACATCAATTCCAAGTATAGATATACCAGATATGATTTTGTCACTATTTATGTTTAAAAGTGCAAAAATTGTGGATAACACACCTATAATAAGAAGAAAAACTATTATGCAAATAGTAATTACTATTGCTTTAGTATGCTTTTTCTTTGGTTCTTTAAATGTGGTATCACTATTATTTTCAATTATTTGCTTAGCCTCTTCAAAAACCTCTTCGGTATCGGTAGAAGAGGTATCAGAATTATAAAGTATTGCATTCATAATAAAGTTTAACCCTTTCTATTTATGCGCATATTTTAACACAAAGCACATTTTTAGTCAAAAAATGCTTTGCGCAAAATAGGTATATTATTATAATATATTAAACAATAAATAAAATTATTTGTAAATATTAAATGAATAAATAATTTATAAAATCAAATATAAAAAATTGAATTTTACCTTTATTTTTTGACATACTATTGATATAATAATAACGAATCAAAAGCTTAAAAGAAGTTTAGTTTTAAAATAATACAAGCTTTGAACGGACTATTTAATAAAATATGTCCATAAAGCAATAAAAAGCTTAAACTAAAATTTTATGAGCTTTGTTCGAAATAAAAAAGACATAAAAAATTAAGGAGGTACATCACATGAACGATTTACTAAAAAACAAAAAATCGGGTTGGGAAGAAGTAAGTGAAGAAGAAAAAAATGCCATATTTACTTTTTCTGACGAATATATGAACTTTTTAAATAAAGCCAAAACAGAAAGAGAAATTATAAGGGAAACTGAGGTATTAGCAAGGGAGCATGGATTTAAAAGCTTAGATGAATACTCAGAACTTTACCCAGGAGATAAAGTGTATTTCATAAATAGAGGTAAAAACATATACTTAGCTGTAATAGGCACAGATTCTATGGAAGCTGGAATTAACATAGTTGGAGCACATGCAGATTCACCAAGACTAGATTTAAAACCAAACCCACTTTGCCAAGAGGGTAATCTAGCATATTTAAAAACTCACTATTATGGTGGTATAAAAAAATACCAATGGACAACAATTCCACTTGCAATACATGGGGTTATAGTTAAAGAAAACGGCGAAAAACTTTATGTGTCACTTGGCGAAAAAGATAATGAACCAGTATTTACAATAACAGACCTTTTACCACATTTAGCAAAGGAGCAACAACAAAAGAAATTATCTGAAGCTATTAATGCTGAAAAACTTTCAGTTTTAGTTGGTAGCATTCCAGATACGTCAGAAGAAAAAGACCAAGTAAAAAGCAACATACTTAAACTTCTAAATAAAAAATATGGAATAAATGAAGAAGATTTTATCAGTTCGGAATTAGAAGTTGTACCAGCTTTTAAGTGCAGAACATTAGGCTTTGATGAAAGTTTAATTGCAGGATATGGTCAAGATGATAAAGTATGTGTTTATACATCATTAAGAGCTATATTAAATGTAGAAAAACCTAGAAGAACTGCAGTTTGCTTATTCTCAGATAAAGAAGAAATAGGTAGTATGGGCAACACAGGAATGGAGTCACACGTATTTGATACATTTATAGCAGAACTATTAAACAAAACAAGAATTAATAGACCAAACTTATTAGATAAAGTATTCTGCAATTCAAAAATGCTTTCAGCAGATGTTGATGCAGGAGCCGACCCATTATATATTTCTGTTTCAGATACAAATAATGCAGGATATTTAGGCAAAGGAATTAGTTTAAACAAGTACACAGGTTCAGGTGGAAAATATAATTCATCTGATGCAAATGCAGAATATGTAGCAGAAATAAGAAGATTATTTAACGCAAATAAAGTAAAATTCCAAGTTGCAGAACTTGGTAAAACAGACATTGGCGGTGGCGGAACAATTGCATACATTTTAGCTAATAAAGGTGTAGATGTTATAGATTGCGGAGTTCCAGTACTTTCAATGCATGCACCATATGAGGTAACTTGTAAATACGATGTATACATGGCATACAAAGCTTATGAGTGCTTCTTTAAAATGTAAACAATATAAAAATATTTGTTCTCGAACATTTATAGTAGAGCATAGGCGACTTAGGAATGTAAATTTTATGTGAAATAGTTGAATTACTCATATTTTAATGATATATTAAAGAAAAACAAAGGATTTGCTTAAAATAGGCAAATCCTTTAAACAGATAAAAAAGTTTCAAAATATGTTAAAACACATATAGGAGCATTTTAAAAAAGCATTTTGCTAAAATGCAAATCTTAAAGGAGAAAAGACCCGTGATTGAAGTAAAACACGTCACAAAAAAGTATGGTAATTTTACAGCCGTAGATGATATTAGTTTTACCATAAAAGACAATGAAGTTGTTGGCTTTTTAGGGCCAAATGGAGCAGGCAAAAGTACAACAATGAATATGATAACTGGTTACATAGAGCCTACAAGCGGTAAAATAATTGTAAATGATTATGACATATCTAAAGATCCTAAAAAAGTAAAAAGACAAATAGGATACATGCCAGAAAGTACACCACTTTATAATGACTTGACTGTAAGAGAATTTGTAAATTATATGGCAGATTTAAAATATGTAAAAAGAAAAGAAAAGAAAGAAAGAGTTGACAAAGTCTTAAAAGATGTAGGTCTTACAGATGTTCAAAAAAAGTTAATAAGAAATTTATCTCGTGGTTACAAACAAAGAGTAAGTATGGCAGGAGCTTTAATAGGCGACCCTAAGGTACTTATATTAGATGAGCCAACTGTTGGACTTGACCCAAAGCAAATAACCGAAATAAGAGATTTAATTAGAAAACTTGGAAAAAATCATACAGTAATACTTAGCTCACATATTTTATCAGAAGTAAGTCAAATATGTGAAAAAGTTATTATTATAAATAAAGGAAAACTATTAGCAGTAGATACACCAAGTAATTTGGAAGAAAAATTTGAAGATGATAACAGAATTTATGTTACTGTAGAAGATGAAAAAAATAAAATAAATAAGGTTGCTAAAAAGATTAAAAACTTAAAATCAATAGAATTTATAAAAGATAAAAATGATGGTACAAAAGAATATGAATTAATAGCAGATAAATCTACTGACTTAAGAAAAGAAATATTTAACCTATTCCCTAAAAATGATATTAACATATTGGAACTTAAAAAGACAGAAGTAACATTAGAAGATGCCTTCTTAAAACTAATTAGCCAAAAAGAGACAGAAATAGAAGAAAAGAAAAAGAAGGAAGAAGAGAAAAAAGCAAAAAGAGAAGAAGAGCTAAATAAAATGTCTAAGAAAGACAGAAAAGAAGCCATAAAGCAAGATAAAAAAGAACAAAGACAAAAAGAAAAAGATGAATTTAATAAACAATGGGAAGAAAATAAAAAAAGAGAAAAGGAAGAAAAAGAAAGAGTAAAAGAAGTTAAAAAGAA
>CALXZV010000078.1 GCA_944393335.1 uncultured Clostridia bacterium
TCTTACAGTAATAAATAATTTGTCAGATTTCATATTTGGCTTAATTAGAGCAGTTGGTATGATTATTTTAGGTTTTGGAGTAGTACAAGTTGGTATGAGTTTGAAATCTCATGACCCAACACAAAGAGCAAATGGAATTATGACATTAGCAGGAGGTATAGTAATAACATTCTCTAAAGAAATCTTGACATTAATTACAGGTGGATAAGATTTAATTAAACGATTTTAAATAATAAAAGATTGGAGGTGCTTAATTTTTGAATTGGATAGTAGGAAATTTGCAAAATGCACTTGATACATGGAATGGAAAGTTATCTGAAATATATACCTTAGTTACTGAAAGTCCTTCGAATTTTAAGGGTGGAGCTATATGGGAGATAATTGTAAATATCAATGGAGCTTTACAAGCAATTGGACTAGCATTGCTTGTATTATTTTTTGTAATCGGTATTGTAAGAACTTGTACTAATTTTTCAGAATTAAAAAGACCAGAACAAGCAATAAAATTATTTTTACGATTTGCAATAGCAAAAGGAATAGTTACATATGGTTTAGAACTAATGCTTGCAGTTTTTAAAATTATACAAGGCATAGTAAGTACAATAATGTCAAAAAGTTCATTTCAAGCAAGTGCAATGACTTTGCCTCAAGAAATAATAAATGCTATTGAAGATTGTGGATTTTTTGACAGTATTCCTCTATGGGCAGTTACAATTTTAGGAGGACTTTTTGTTACTGTACTTTCTTTTATCCTTATACTTACTGTATATGGAAGATTCTTTAAATTATATATGTATACTGCAATAGCTCCAATTCCTTTAGCATCATTTGCAGGAGAAACAACTCAAAACATAGGTAAAAGTTTTCTAAAGAGTTATATAGCGGTATGTTTAGAAGGAGCAATAATTGTACTCGCTTGCGTTATATTTTCGGCATTTGCAACATCACCACCAGTAATAGATACAGGAGCAGAAGCTGTCAACATGGTATGGAAATATGTTGGAGAACTGATTTTTAATATGTTAGTTTTAGTTGGTACTATTAGACTCTCTGACAGAATAGTAAGAGAAATGATGGGATTATAGGAGGTTTTTATGATATTAGAAAATGGTATGAAAATATTAAAAAAAGGAAATAGAAAAAATCAACCAGTGGCTCTAGTTGAGAGAACATTTAAAGATGAAAAAAAAGAATATATTATAGCTTTTAATTATGAAATAAAAGAAAACTCAATAGAGTGGGGATATGGCTATTATTATTCAGATAATATTAAGAAAGCAAAAGAAGATTTCAATAGAGTTTTAAATGGAGAAAACTTGGCTGATACTTTTCAAAACGATGAAAAAACAAATGATGAATTTAAAGTAGAGTTTTATACTGAAGAAGAAATAAAAGACTTAATTAGAACAAAAGCAGAACTTTATTATGTGGATGATGGTATTGACGAAGCGATAATAAAATTGGAAGACATACCTGATTTCATAGTTGATTACAATAGAAATTTAGAAATGAGAGATTTAAAATTTTTCAGAGTAGGTAAAGGTATCTATGAACCTGACATAACAACCAGAGGAGAATTTTTAGATAAAATTAATCTACTTTTAAGAGAAAAAATTATAGATAGATTGGTAGCTTTACAAACAAATGAGGCAGAAATAAAAAAATATAAAATTTTAGATGAAGATTTATATAGTAAAGTGCAAAATGAAATGGAAAAAGCCAAAAAACAGAAGAATAAAAAAGATAGGGGAGTGAGATAGAATATGGAAGTAAAAATAAATAAAGATATTAGAGAATTTAGTGAAAGCATATTCTTTGGACTGTCATTGCGACAGTTCATTTTTTCTTTATTAGCATGTATTGTAGCAGTAATACTTTATTTTACATTGAAGCCACATATAGGATTGGAAACATTGTCTTGGGTATGTATTTTAGGAGCAATTCCCTTTGCAGTCTTAGGCTTTGTTAAATATAACGGAATGACTGCTGAACAATTTATTATAGCTTTTATTAAATCTGAGTTTATTACTCCAAAGACATTAACTTTTAAATCTAAAAATATTTATGCAGAAATGTTTAAACACACGATTGAAAAAAATATGAAACAAGGACTAATAAAACAACAACATAAGTATAAAGAAAAGAAAAATAAAAAAACTAAGAAATCAAAAAAGGAGGTGGATAGCAATGATGAAAACTCTTAAAAAAATATTTAGATTAGACAAAGAAAAGTTTAAAGTTCCTAGATGTGTGCAAGATATTATACCAGTAAAAGCTATATGGGATGATGGTATTTTTCTTGTAGGAAAAAATAAATATTCAAAATCATTTAAATTTTTAGACATAAATTATGCTGTAGCAAGTAAAGAAGATAAAGAAGCAATGTTTTTAGATTATTCTGAATTGCTTAATTCTTTAGATACTGGAGCGACTACAAAAATTACTATAAATAATAGAAGAATAAATAAATTAGATTTTGAAAAAACAATTTTATTAGATGATGCTAATGATGAGCTTGATAAATATAGACATGAATATAACCAAATGCTAATTAATCAAGCCAAAAATGCTAATGAAATAATACAAGAAAAAATAATTACAATTTCTGTTTATAAAGATAGTATAGAAGAAGCAAGAAATTATTTTACAAGAACAAGCTCAGAATTAATGAATCGTTTTAATACTTTAGGTTCAAAATGTTTAGAATTAGATGCAAAAGAAAGGTTAAGGATTGCACATGATTTTTATAGGACTGGAGAAGAAACTTCATTTCACTTTGACATACACGAAACTATGAAAAAAGGTCATGACTTTAGAGATTTTATTTGTCCAGATACTACAGAATTTCAAAAAGATTATTTTATGGTAGGAAATAGGTATGGAAGAGTTTTTTTCTTAAAAGAATATGCAAGTTACATAAGAGATGCTATGGTTTCTGAACTAACAGACTTAAATAGAAATATGATGTTATCAATAGATATTATTCCAATACCCACAGACGAAGCAGTAAAAGAGGCTGAAAATCGAAGATTAGGAGTAGAAACCAATATAACAAACTGGCAAAGAAAACAAAATGCAAATAATAATTGGAGTAGCATAATACCTTACGATATGGAACAACAGAGAAACGATTCAAAAGAATTTTTAGATGATTTAACATTAAGAGATCAAAGAATGTTTTTAGCTGTCATAACAGTTGTAATAACAGATGATACAAAAGAAAAACTAGATAGTGATACAGAAGGTATTAAGCAAATTGCAAGTAAAAACTTGTGTCAATTAGGAATTTTAAAATATCAACAATTAGATGGACTGCAAACAGTATTACCTTTTGGAGTAAGAAAAATAGATGCATTAAGAACATTAACAACAGAATCTTTAGCAGTTTTTATGCCGTTTAAAGTGCAAGAAATTAGGCACGAGAATGGTGTTTTTTATGGTCAAAATGCGATTAGCAAAAATATGATAATTGCAGATAGAAGGCAATTATTAAATGGTAACTCATTTATATTAGGAGTTAGTGGAAGTGGTAAATCATTTGCTGGAAAGCAAGAAATAACTTCTATCAGATTAAGAGATCCTAAAGCAGATATAATAATAATAGATCCAGAGAGAGAATATGCTCCGTTAGTTAAGGCATTACACGGAGAAGTTATTCAAATTTCAGCCACAAGCAATAATCATATCAACGCAATGGATATGAACTCTGAATATGGAGATGGAGCAAATCCTGTTATTTTAAAATCTGAATTTATACTATCTTTGTGTGAACAGCTTATAGGTAGTGGAAATCTCGGACCGAAACAAAAATCTATAATAGATAGGTGTACTGCTAATGTTTATAGAGTATTTCAACAAGGTAATTATCAAGGAATACCTCCAACTCTACAAGATTTTAGAGAGCAATTACTTAATCAACCTGAAGATGAAGCAAAAGAAATAGCACTAGCTATTGAATTATTTACAAACGGTTCTTTAAATACTTTTGCTTTAAATACCAATGTAAATACTTCAAACAATGTAATTTGCTATGATATTTTAGATTTAGGCAAACAACTATTGCCTTTAGGAATGTTAGTTGTCTTAGATTCTATATTAAATAGAATTACATCTAATAGGACAAAAGGAAAAAATACATATATTTTCATAGATGAAATATATCTTCTATTTCAATATGAATATTCTGCAAATTTCTTATTTACACTTTGGAAAAGGGTTCGAAAGTACGGAGCATTTGCTACTGGTATAACTCAAAATGTGGAAGATTTACTACAAAGTCATACTGCAAGAACAATGCTTGCAAACTCTGAATTTATTATAATGCTTAATCAAGCAAGTACAGATAGAATGGAACTTGCAAAACTACTTAATATATCTGATTTACAAATGAGCTATATAACAAATGTGGGAGTTGGAGAAGGACTTATAAAAGTAGGTTCATCTTTAGTTCCTTTTTCTAATAGATTTCCAAAGAATACAGAATTGTATAGGTTAATGACAACTAAACCAGGAGAAGGTTTAAATGAATAAGAAATATAAAATTATGCTAATACTACTAATAGCCATTTTTACTATTAGTAGTTATTTTATTATAAAAGAATTTGCAGAAAATCAAAAAGAAGCAGAAATATATAAAGATTTACAACAAATTGTAATAGAAAACAATACAGATAGAGATACTATAAATGTTGTTGCTGAAGCAGAAAAAAGCAAAGGAGAATCTAGTAATAAGTATAATTTAGAAAATATAGCAAAGATAAATTCAGATGTTATAGGTTGGATAAAAATAGATGAAACAAACATAGATTATCCTGTAATGCAAAATGGAGATTTTTATTTACATAGGAATATCTACAAAGAATATTCAAGTCATGGAACACCATATTTAGCTGAATATTGCAATATTCAATATAGCGATAATTTAATTATTTATGGACACCATATGAACGATAATAGTATGTTTGCACAATTAGATGATTATAAAAAGAATAGTTTTTATAACAAACATAAATTCATTAAATTTTATAGTTATTATAATGGTCAAACAATAGAGAAGAATTATGAGATAGCTCTTGTTTTTAAGACAGTTGTGTATTCAGATAAAGGCTTCAAATATTTTAATTATACAAATTTTAATGACATACAAGAATTAAATGAATTTGTTGATAATTGTAAAAATTTACAATGTTATGATACAGGAGTAGATATAAATTATGGAGATAAATTGATAACTCTATCTACTTGCGAATATTCACAAAAAAATGGAAGAATGGTTATAGTAGCCAAACAAATATAAGAGTTTGGAGGTGGAATAATGCCAGAAATAAAATTAAAGCCGAGTGGAACAATAAAAAAAATGGATAAAGATGTTGTACAACTTCAAAAATTAAAAAGCAATATAGTAACAGCAAAAGAAAAAATTGATGAACTTACAATAAATGAAAAAAATAATACTGCAGAAGATTTTGCTACTAATAAAATACAAAATGACATAAGTTATATTTCAAGAAAAAGCATAGAAAAAGGTAATGAGGTAGGAAAAAAATCTGTAAATCAAACTAAAGAGAATTTTATTAAAGGAAAAAAGAAGTTAGAAACATTTAAAAACAAGACAAAAGTTAAAAATACTAAAGAATTAAAAAATGTAATTGCTAAATCGAATAAAACTATAAAGAACGGTGTAAATAAAAGTATTAAGACAGCCAAAAACTCTAAATTTTTTGCACAAAAAGGTATAAAAAACACCCAGAGATTTGCTAAAAGCAGTAAAATAGTAGCAAAGCCAAGTATTAAAATGACACAAAGAGCAGGAAGAGTTTCAAAACATTTAATGCAGACAACAATTAAAGGTGTAAAAGTTGCAGTAAAAGCAACAATAACAACAATAAAGGCTATGATTACTACAACAAAAGCTTTAATATCTGCATTACTAGCTGGAGGATGGATTGCAATTATTATAACATTAGTTATAGTTTTGATAGCAGGATTTGTTGCTGTAATATTTAATAATAACGGAGATGAAGATTACGATAGTTCTCAAATTCCTAATAATGAAATTATATTGGTTGCAAAAGCACAAATAGGAAATGAGGGAGGAGATAAGTTTTGGAAATGGTATGGTTTTCAAAATCATGTTGAATGGTG
>CALXZV010000079.1 GCA_944393335.1 uncultured Clostridia bacterium
GGCAAAACTATTTGAACAATATTATATTACAAATTTACAAATATTACAATGTTTTGACCAATTATTTTAGGTTTAAAATTATTACAATTTTCTTAAATTTTTATAATTAAATATTTTTCTTTGCATAAATTCAATTTAATAAATCTTTATAGCTGGTTAAAACATTTGCACCAATCTTAATAAGTTCATTTGTTCCGTCCGAATTGCTACTAGTTATATTACCTGGAACTGCATATACATTTCTTCCTTCATTTAATGCAAAATTGGCTGTAATAAGCGAACCACTCTCTTTTTTGGCCTCTACTACAACTGTGCTTTCACTTAGGCCACTTATTATTCTATTTCTTGCAGGAAAATTTTGTTTTAGAGGTTTTTCTCCTATATTGTATTCACTAACTAATGCACCTCCACAATTTAATATTTTTATTGCCAAATTTCTATTTTCCTTAGGATAAATCATATCCAAACCATGTGCCAATACCGCAATAGTTCTAGCCTTTGCTTCAACACTTCCTATATGACAAAAAGTATCTATTCCTCTTGCTAGTCCACTTACTGTAATTATATTGTGCTTTCCTAAGTTATATGCTAATTCTTTTGCAACCTTTTTGCCATAATTACTAGCATCTCTGCAACCTACTATTGCAATACTTTTTTCTCTAAGTATCTCTATATTTCCTATTACATAGAGTTTTTTTGGTGGAGAGTATATTTGTGATAATAAATAAGGATAAGCAAGTTCTCCTAAATTTATTTCTTGTATTTTCATATTTTTCCTTTCTTTTTTCAGTTGGGGACGGTCCTAAATCGAAAAAAAATGGGCAGAATTAATAAAAAATCCCCCCACTTTATAATATTAAAAAATTACTTTTTAAGCCATCTATTGTATCCTTCAATTATGCTATCAGCAACCTCTTCAGGTGTTTGATAAGTTGTATCTACTATTAAGTCATAATTTGAAATATCACCTTGTCTTATGCCATATAGATGAAAATATCTTTCCTTTTCTAAATTTGCCCTTTTTATCATATCTTGTTTTTGTTCTTCTACAGTTTCAAAACTTTCCGTGTCTTTTCTGTCTGGATCATTGAATGCCCTTTTGGCCGCAACATCCACATCAACTTTAAGGTAAACTTTAAAAGATTCTGGAACTGCATACCAGCCAAGTCTTGCATCAATAATAAAATTGTCATGTGTTTTGGCATATTCTGCAGCACTATTTTCTATTTGTTTATCTATTTCTGGATGATCTTCAACATAAATGTTAAATTCTGTAACACTCATATTCATTTCTTTAGCCAATTTTCTAAAGTATTGTCCATTACGATAAATACCATACCCTAATTTTTCAATTAAAATTCTTGATGTTTCTCCTTTACCACTGGCTAAATCTCCAGTAAGAGAAATAATATGTTTTTTCTCCATTATTATTTATGACCCCTTTTATTATACTTAAACTTTATGCATTTTCTTGGCTATTTTCATCGATTTCTTCTGTCTCATCATTTTCGTCTTCTTGTTCTTTACTTTTTTCTAGCCTTTCTTGCTCTTCTTTCCATTGATTTTCATCATATATAACAACTTTGCCTTCGCCAATTTCATCTGCTGCAAGACTTATAGGTGATATGTCATCATCTTTTGTCATTGGCTTGCTGCCTTTTGAAATTTGTCTAGCTCTTTTAGCTGTAGCTATTACTAAGCTATATCTATTTTTCTTTGTTTCTCTTAATAATTCTGGTACTGTTGGTTTAACTAACATTTTTAATTTTAATCTAATTCTAAAAATTAGATTATCCTCCTTTCAAAAAGTTTGTTAAAATTTTATGTAATTAACAATAATTCTACTCGTATAATATTTATTATACTGCAAAAATTCAAATAAGTCTAGTACTTTGTAACAATTTTAGTAAAATATGGGTAAGTTTATTTTCCTTTAGTTTTATACCTAACATATATGCAAAGGCATTTCAATAAATAGTAAACAATCATTCCCAATGTAATGCCTAACAAAATGTAATTGAAATATTCATTACCTACAGAATAAAGCTGTAAAAGTAAAAGTGTTTCTATCCCAACTACCACCATTTCTATTCCATGAATAGCTAAATAATTTTCATCTTTTTTGTAAGCTCTTTCAAATATTACAATTGAAATAATTGCTATAAATACTGAAAAAGTCTTCAAATCAAGAATGTAAGCAGTGATTGGAATAGAGTTTATTCCAAGGTCTATAAACAAAAAGTAAATTGTAACAAGTATTGTTATAACCAAATTTCTAACTAATTTTTTTCTTAAACTTGAATTTTTAACTTTATCCTTGCTTTCTTTTCTACTTTCTTTAATTTCATCTTTTATTTTTTGTAATTTTTCATGACTCATTTCTGCATCTTCTGCTGTTAGCAAAGCTTTCTCATCTTTATTTTGATACTTCTTGCTTTGTAAATTCAAGTTATCTTTTGCTTCTTCTGAAATCTCTAAAATGCTATTTTTAGCAGTTCTTTTTTGTTCTGTTTTTTTGGCTTTTTCTTCTTTATTGCTAGTATTTTGTTCTGTTTTTTTTGTTTTTTTATCTTTATTACTAGTATTTTCTTCTGTTTTTTTAGTTTTTTCCTCTTTATTGCTAGTATTTTCTTCTGCTTTTTTCATCTATTTTCTCCTTTCAAAGGTTTATAGTTCATACTCATATAAAATCATACTTAAAGCTGCAATAGGTGCAGTTTCCGTTCTTAATATTCTGTTGCCTAAAGATACTACTTTAGCTCCCTCATCTTTTAGCATAAGTACCTCATCCGCACTTAATCCACCTTCTGGTCCAACAATAACCGCTATATTTTTAGCATTTTTATTTTCTTTAAGAACAGTTTTTATGGTAATATTCTCTTCATTTTCATATGCTAAAATTACTAAGTCATAATTTTTTAGTTCACAACATAGTTGATTAATATTTATTGATTTTTCTATTTTAGGAATTACATTTCTTTTACATTGTTTTGCAGCAACTTCAGCTATTTTGTTCCACCTAATATTCTTTTTTTCTTCATCTTTTATCTTTGCAATACAATATTTCATATTTACTGGAATTATTTTATGTACACCTATTTCTACACATTTTTGAATAATATATTCCATTTTATCCGCCTTAGGAAGTCCTTGAAATATATCCACATTTACATTCATTTCTACATTTTTATTTTCCACATTAATTATATTGCATATAACTTCATTTGCAGTTATTTTTTCTATTTTGCAATTAAATGTTTCTTGAGATTTTTTGTTTGTAATAAGCACACTATCGCCATTTTTCATTCTAAGTACATTTGCTATGTGATTATAATCTTCATTAACAATTTTTATTTTATTATTATTAATTTGTTCTGTTTCTACAAAAAATTTATGCATTTGAACCAATTCCCCATTCATCTTCTACGTCTTGAAGTACTGTATTCATTTTATCTTTTTCATCGCGTATCATATCTTGTTGTTTTGAAGTTTCATCTTTAAACTGATTTATTACACCACCATTTTCATAAAGGCTTCCATAAATTGCAACCCCAGCCAAAATAAGCATTACTATAAGGGTTACAACCAACGCTAAAAGTGTTATTCCTCTTTCGTTTTTCATATAAATATCATTCCTTTTCATAAAAAATAATTTACATACTAATAATATCACATAGCATGTAAATTATTCAAGTTTTTTCAAATTTTTTTCAGTTGGGGACGGTCCTAAATCGAAAAAAATCTTCAAGTAGGAACGTACTTCAAACAAAAATAATATTTTTTCGATTTAGGACCGTCCCCAACTGAAAAATTTTCGATTTAGGACCGTCCCCAACTGAAAAATTTATCCGAAAATGCCGCGCTTTTTTACAGGTGGCTGCTCATTCATTGTTTTTGCAAGCTCAACAAATAGTTCTCTTTGCTCTTTTGTAAGCTTTTTAGGTGTTTGCACTTGAACTGTAAATACTAAATCTCCTGAAGTATTTGAGTGAATTTTTTTAAATCCTTTATTTTTCAAAGTAAATTTTGTTCCACTTTGAGTTCCATCTGGAATTATAAATGTTTCTTCTTCGCCTGTAACTGTTGGTACTTTTATATTTGCTCCAAGTGTTGCTTGGGTTATTGTTATTGGTATTGTGCATTCTACATTATCTCCATTTCGAGTAAATATACTGCTCTTTTTAACCCTTACAGTTACATATAAATCACCATATGGGCCACCGTTTGAACCTGGTTCGCCTTTGCCTTGTACAACTAGAGTTTGATCATCATTTATTCCTGCTGGTATTTCTACATTTAGTGTTACTTGTTTTCTAACTGTACCTTTACCTTTGCAAGTTTCACAAGGGTTTGGAATAACTTTACCAGTTCCTCTACAATTTTCACAAGTTACAACAGTTTGTATTGTAGCAAATCCAGCTAAAGATTGAGCTTTTTTTACTTTACCTGTTCCGTGGCATACGCTACAAGTTTGCACACTTGTGCCAGGTTTTGCACCTGTTCCGTGGCAAGTATCACATTTTTCGTTTTTGTTTACAACTATTTCTTTATGTGTGCCTGTAAAAGACTCTTCAAATGTTACATCAACATTATACTTTAAGTCATTGCCTTTTCTTGGGCCAGTTGGATTTGATGTTCTTTGACTCCTGCCAAAGCCTCCTCCAAATATTGAAGAAACAAAGTCATCTACTACATCGTCAAATCCAAATCCACCAGTGGAATATGTATAAGTACCTCCTCCACCATTAAACCCATTAAATCCATTGAAACCACCAAAGCCTCCAAATCCGCTTGCTCCACCATAGCTACCGTTAACTCCTGCTGTGCCAAATTGGTCATACATTTTTCTTTTTTGTGGATCAGAAAGTGTAGAATATGCTTCGCCTACTTCTTTAAATTTTTCTTCGGCTTCTTTTCTATTATTTGGGTTTGCATCTGGATGCCATTTCTTTGCCATTTTTCTATATGCTTTTTTTATTTCTTCGTCTGTAGCATTTCTATCTACGCCCAATATTGCATAATAGTCTTTATCTGCCATAACTCGATTTCCTTTCTAAATATTAAAATAATCTATTTTGCAAAACAATATTTTCGTCAAATAGTAAAATAATTTTTCTAAAATAATACTATTGCAAGCAAAAGCAGGCTTAAACCTGCTATGCTTGACTATAAGTATAAATTATTAAGAGAGAATTTTTACTTGCATTAATTTATTTATTGTCTTTATTTTCTTCTTCTGCTGTAGTACTTGTAGCACCACCATTATTTGCATCAGCGTTTCCTTCTGCTGTGCCACTTGCGCCATTATTTGCTGCATTTTGAGATGTAGCATTTTGATATAGTTTTGAAGAAATTGAGTAAAATACTTGTGTTAAGCTTTCTGTTGCCTTTTTAATTTCTTCTACATCTTTTCCTTCTAGAGCTTTATTAACATTTGCAATTTCTGCTTCTGCTTTAGATTTTTCTTCGCTACTAATTTTATCACCTAATTCATCAAGAGTTTTTTGAGAATTATATACTAAGCTTTCTGCATTATTTCTAGCTTCTATTTCTTCTTTCTTTTTCTTATCTTCAGATGCATGAGCTTCTGCATCTTTTACAGCTTTGTCTATTTCTTCATCAGTTAAGTTTGTAGAAGCTGTAATTGATACTTGTTGCTCATTTCCTGTTGCCATATCTTTTGCAGATACGTGAACTATACCGTTTGCATCTATATCAAATGTAACTTCAATTTGTGGTACTCCTCTTGGTGCTGCTGGAATTCCTGTTAATTGGAATCTTCCAAGAGTCTTGTTATCTGCTGCCATTTCTCTTTCACCTTGAAGTACGTGTACTTCAACACTTGTTTGACCATCTGCTGCTGTTGAGAATATTTGAGATTTTTTAGTTGGTATTGTAGTATTTCTTTCAATTAATTTTGTAAATACTCCACCATATGTTTCAATACCAAGTGACAATGGTGTTACATCAAGAAGTACTAAATCTTTAACATCTCCAGAAAGTACACCACCTTGAATAGCTGCACCAATAGCAACACACTCATCTGGGTTTATTCCTTTATCTGGTTCTTTTCCTGTAATCTTTTTAACCATTTCTTGTACACAAGGTACTCTTGTTGAACCACCAACTAATAATAC
>CALXZV010000080.1 GCA_944393335.1 uncultured Clostridia bacterium
ATCAACACGTTCCATAAACTTACTCCTTTTTCGATAATTATATTATTTTTATGGAGATATTTCAAGGTAAAAATATTATAAATTTTGCAAAAATTTTTTAAAAATCAGTTGACAAACAGCTTTACTTGTAGTACAATAATGTATGTGTCAACTACGTGTAGTAGTTGCAACTAGAGTTATGAGTCATTAGCTCAGTTGGTAGAGCACTTGACTTTTAATCAAGTTGTCCGGGGTTCGATTCCCCGATGGCTCACCATTTTAATTAGGATTTAAGTTCTTAAATCCTAATAATTATTATTGGCCCCGTGGTCAAGCGGTTAAGACATCGCCCTTTCACGGCGGAGACATGGGTTCGATTCCCGTCGGGGTCACCAAAAACGCCACTTTAGCTCAGCTGGTAGAGCAACTGACTTGTGGGATAGGTAATTATTTAATTACTTTGAACTATCTTGCACCTTTGTGAGGAAACTTGCAAAGTGGACATCGCTAATTCGGGGAAGACTAAGTAGAAATATATGTTAATCCCGAGCTAGAAAGCAATTTCGAGTGTAGAGACTTTATACGATGTGCCTAAGGTTTATCTATGGCAAAGAGAAAGTCCAGACCACAAACATTATAAGGCAATGAAAATTGTAGTGGTATGAATCAGTAGGTCGTCCGTTCAAATCGGACAAGTGGCTCCATTATTAAAGGTCAGTAATTTTAGTTAAGCTATTGTTATTGGCTTTTATTTTTTTATTTAAAACACCTTACAAAGGAGCAAATAAAAATGGTAGAAAATCTAGAAAAAAATATAGCAAATAAAGTTGCAATAGTAACAGGCGGAGCAAAAGGCATAGGTGCATCTATTGTAAAAAAACTAGCTCAAAATGGATACAATGTTATATTAAACTATAACAAATCAGAAAACCAAGCCAAAGCAATTGAAAATGAATTTAGCAATGTATACATATTTAAAGCTAATGTGTCAAATTATGAAGAAGTAAAATCCTTAGTAGACTTTACAATAAACAAATTTGGAAAAATTGATTTATTAGTAAATAATGCAGGAATAGATCTAGTAAAAACAATAAACGATACAAGTATAGAAGACTTTGATAATATACTAAAAAATAATTTGTATTCTGCATTTTACACATCAAAAGAAGTATCCAAGTATATGATTAATAGCAAAGCAGGAAAAATAATAAATATAAGTTCAATATGGGGCATAATAGGAGCATCATGTGAGATGGCTTACTCGGTTAGTAAAGCAGGAGTTGATGCAATGACAAAATCTTTAGCAAAAGAGCTTGGACCTTCAAATATACAAGTAAATAGTATTGCCCCAGGAATAATAGACACAGACATGAATAAATTTTTATCAGAAGAAGAAAAAAAGCAAATAATAGAGGAAATACCATTAGAACATATAGGAAAAACTGAGGATATTGCAGAAACAGTATTGTTTCTAGCAAATTCAGATTATATTACAGGACAAGTCGTACAAGTAAATGGCGGTTGGAATGTATAGAAAAGTTATACAAATAAATATAGAATCAAGATTCAAAAAGTTGCCATGTTAATTATCGTAAATATTACTATTGGTAGAATAACAAAAGAAAGCACTTTTTAAATGCTTTCTTTTGCTTTATATACTATACAAATGCTTGCAAAATTTGCTATATAAATAAGTAATATAGAAATGATTTGAAAATACAAGTTTGACTTATTTTCTGCCCATAAATCAATCTCATTTTTAGTATAAGTATTATATGAATTTAGAGCTTGATTTACTGTGCATTTTTTACGTTGAAGCAAAGAATTTATTTCACTAATATTAATTCTATATTTATATAAAGAATTATAAGCATCAGCTGTATAAAATTCATTAAATCCATTTTGTTCATAAGGCAAATTCTCTTCATCTTCCGACTCATTATCAGAAGAAGCAACGATTTCTGCAGGATCAACATATAAAACTAGGCTGTTATAATCAACAATATTACTTGTAGGATAAATATCATTTAAGCGAGAAATTTCACTATTCATAGATATAATGCAATTAACTATCATAAAAAGTTTTAGTATTAAAACAATAACCATAATTGCTATTATGGCAATAAATATATTTCTTGTAAATATTGCACTATTAAAATTTGAATTTCCCTCATTATTTAATGATAACACCAACAAAACAACTGTAATGTCGACTTCTATAATTCTAAAAATAATACGAAGAATATCATCCATAGTATCATTACTAAATATTTGCGCAATGCATGATACAAAGAAAATATACGCTTGTTCTAGAGTAAATGCTAACAATAAAGGCAAAACAAAATATTTTGCAATTCCTATAAAGTAATCTTTATCACATTTTATCAAATTGAACTTATCTGCGTTATATGCCAAAACAGAAATTGCTAAAATGGTAGAAAGTCTAATTATTTCTACTTCATATATACTGCTAAATAAAAAGTAACAAACAAGATTAACAATAAAATCTAGAATTATAACTATAAAATTAGTTGCAATTATAGTATTTGTAGAAGTATAAACACTTTTTAACCTAATGTTTAAAATTACTAATGAAATTATAACTAAAATAATAGGTACATAATTTAAAGAAAAACTTATATTTGCTCCGACTATTTCAGTATACAAAATGATTAGTGCAGAAGCAAAAAGTAATAATTTAGCTTTTTTCTCCATTGTATTAATCCTTTTATAAATATTTAGATTTTTGAAAGGATACCCATAAACCCTACATAACTGTGCTTAACAAATTCGACATAAATAAGCATAAATAATATAAAAACCACAAGATTTAACTTGTAGTTTTCCATAAAAGAACAAATTATTGATTACTATCTTCTGATTTTTTTCTATAATTTCCAGTAATAATTTTTGGAAAATATTTAATAATTTTATAAACAGCAAGTTTAATTTTCTTGCTCCATAAATAAGTTTTTCTAAGTCTACGAGGTGTTTCTAAAGAATTGTTTTCAACAACAGCTAAAGAAACAGGCGCTTCTTCAACATTAAATATATAATTTTGTCCTTCGTTATTATCCCATTCATTATTAGAATTTCTAAAACACAAATTTAATTTATTACTATTATTTAATTGAAGTTCTGCTTGAAATCCTAATTCAGTTTTAGTCATAGGAAGTTCAGTAACGCCATCCCAATTATCTCCAAAGCCAAAATGAATAAATACTTCTTCAGAGCCATTCTGAAAAAGCTTACCTGTATAAGATATTTTAACATTTGAACCTTGTATTAATTTATCTGTATTAAAAAATATATTTTTAACTAATTCCATAACTTTCTCCTATGCTTAAACTAGACTAATTATATTATTATTTGACAAATTATTCAAGTGATTTATAAATTTGTATTATAAATGTAAAAAAAGTGTAATATTTTTGAAAAATATTACACTCATAAGCCTTTGTTAAGCCCAATAAAGAACTCTACTTTTTTTGTAAATTAAATAAATATTTATACTTAAAATTTATTTTTCCATTTTTCCAAGAACTTTGCCAATTATATAAAATTCATCTTTAGATGTAATAACAATGTCATCAATACTATCTTGTTCAGCTCTTAAAACTAAGTCATTTTTTCTAACAATAAATTTTCTAATGATGTATTTGCCTTTATATTCAAAAAGCCCAAAATCTTTATTGTTTAAAGGAGTATTAAATTCCACGTAAACGTAGTCATTTTGATTAAATTTAGGAGCCATAGAATTATCTTGAACCTTCAAACATATAGAGCTTGATGCATATTCATGTGGGACTTTTGCAAAACCAGAAAGAGTATCAAACATAGGAATAGCGTCATATTTAATATGATTTACAATTTCATAGCCAGTTTGCTCTTCTGTTAGTTTTTTATCATAAGTGTACATTATTGGTTGATAAGGGACATCTAAAGAATCACAAAGAGCCTTTAAAGCTTTGTGACTAGGGTTTCTTTCACCTTTTTCAATATGTGTTAAATGACCCACATTAATATTTGTTTCTTTTGCAATATTTGTTTTAGAAATGTTTTTGTCTTCTCGTATTTTAGAAAGCATATCTCCTATCATAAAATCAGTCCTTTCATTAAACGAAAAATGTAATAATAAAAATATTACTTATTTTAAATCACATCTAAAAGTGCTAAGATATACAGTAAGTAAAATATCTCATAAAATTCGACATAATTATACAAAATTCTACAAAAATTGTCTAGTAAATAATTTAAAATATTGTAAAAAAAATTGCATTATGATAATATTTTTATTGATAGGAATAAATAAAATAAAACAAAATAAAATAATAAAATAAAGGATTTGTAAAATGAAAAGAAAAAAAGAAACAGAACCAAAGATAAAGAAAAAAGTTTTAATAATTTTATGTGTTATAGCATTTGTGATAGTTATTTCAGTAGCATTTAGCTTAATAAATATAGGAAATAATAAAATATACCCTAACATAGATGTACAAGGAGTTTCTGTTTATGGAAAGGAACAAGAAGAGGCAAATACAGAGCTAAATAAAATATACAACGAAAAAAAACTAGCAGGAATAAAATTAAAGCAAGGAGATTATGAAACAACAATATCTTTTGACCAAATGGGAGTAAGTGGAGACGTTGGAAGTGCTGTAACTAAGGCTTATTCTATAGGTAGAAGTGGAAATATAATAACAAACAATTATAATATTTTGCTAAGATATTTTATTCCTAAAAATATAGAAATAAATTTTACAATTGATGAAAATAGCATAGATAAAATAATAGAAGACGTAGAATCTAAGCTTCCAAATGTAGTTGTAGATAATGATTATTATATAGATGGAGATAAATTAATTATAACAAAAGGAAAAGCTGGAGTTGTAATTAATAAAGATGAATTAAAACAAAAAATAATAGCAGAAATAAAAGACTTTTCAGATGACAACTATACCATAGACATACCAGTAACTGAAACATCTCCAGGAGAAATAGATATAGAAAAAATAGCAGATGAAATAACCTGTGAACCACAAAATGCTTATTTAAGTGAAGATCCACTTGAAGTACATGCAGAGCAAGATGGAATAAGCTTAGCAATATCAATAGATGAGGCAAAAGAAATTCTTGCAGAAGATAAAGAAGAATATGAAATACCTTTAACAATTACAAAAGCAGAAATAAAAGTAACAGACTTAGGAGAAGACGCATTTCCAAATTTACTTGGAACTTGCACAACAAACTATGATGCAAGTAATATAAATAGAAATAATAATTTGGTGCTTGCATCAGAAAAATTAAACGGCACAATAGTTAACCCAGGCGAGACTTTTTCATATAATCAAACAATAGGACAAAGAACAATTGCTGCGGGATTTAAAGAAGCAAAGGCCTATGCAAATGGAAAAGTAGTATTAGATGTAGGAGGTGGCATTTGCCAACTATCATCAACATTATATAATTCAGTTTTATTAACCAATTTAGAAGTTGTAGAAAGAAGAAGCCATTATTTTAAAACATCATATTTGCCAGCAGGAAGAGATGCTACAGTATCTTGGGGTTCTGTAGACTTTAAATTTAAAAATAATAGAAAATACCCTATAAAAATAGTTGCAGTTGCAAAAGATGGGGTTGTAAAAGTTGATATATATGGCATAAAGCAAGATGATGACTATGATGTAACAATAGAGTCAGAAGAAACAGGTGTAATACCAATGGAAACAATTTATGAAGAGGATAGTTCTTTAGCAAAGGGTGAGCAAGTAGTAACTCAAAAAGGTGCAGATGGGTGCACAAGTGAAACATACAAAACGCTTTCTAGAAATGGCATCGTAGTTTCAAGAACATTGGTATCAAAAGACACATATAATGATTTGCCAACTATAATTAAACAAAATTC
>CALXZV010000081.1 GCA_944393335.1 uncultured Clostridia bacterium
CTGTTCAGGTTATAACAAAAGTTATAACCTGTTTATATATCTACTTTTTCAAGCGTATTAATATCAATCTTATAATTATAAATAAGAAAGCCATTATTATTTTTATTTTCCGCATAATAGTAAACTGGTATTACTGTTTCATTATCTATAGTAATAAAATTATTAGAAAATTTTAAACTTACATATTCATCATAAATGTTTAAATTTAACTCATTAAAATTAAGAACTTTAACAATTATACTAAATAATCCTTTTGTTCTTAATTCAATTGGAAGTTTAGAGTAAAATTGGGCTCCTTTATCAAAATTAATATTTAAGGCTAAATAGTTATTCATATTTATTTCTTCTTTAGAATCATTAATTTCGTCTTCGATATATCCATACATATTATTATAATCTAAACAAATAATGGTTTTTACATTTTGCGCCTCATAAGCCGTCTTCGACACCCCATCTTTAAACCAACACTCCTCTTTCTCAGCCAATCCATTCTCATCATATGTAGTAATCACATAATGATAATTATTCAAGTTAGCATATTTCTGCACACCATTGACTATTACTAATAATGAAGCAAACTTATAAATTACACTTATTGCATACAAAATTATCACAGCGATTATCATTAACTTTACAATAGTAATTGTCTTCTCTTTCTTCTCCTCTTTTTTAACATCCAATGCAACAGCTTTATCGTTTGGTAATTCATTATTCAGTAGTTCATCAATTTTTACTGAGAAAATTTTACTTATTTTTTCAATGTTATCAACATCTGGTTTGCTAGTATTATTTTCCCATTTAGAAATTGCCTGTCTTGATATGTTTAAATTGTTTGCCAAGTCATCTTGTGACCAACCTTTTTGTCTTCTTAAATTGATTAAGTTTTCTCCAAAACTCATTTGTTATACACTATCCTCTCCTATAAATCACCCCCTGCTTTGTACAACGAGAAAATTATAGTAAATGGTATTACTCAAATCTACATACGAAAGTTGTCAATTACGCTACTGGATGATTTATAAATATTTTTTTACTAATTTTTGCGTGTTAGTTGCGACTTTTTACCATTTGCGACAAAATCTTCTTTTCCGCCATACTCTAAGCACGTAATAAATATTATCACATTAAATTTTAGTACATCAACGTCAATTCGTAACAATTGTAAAATTCTTCATATTTTTCTAAAAAATGGTACATTTTATAGTGTACATAAATATATTATTGTTAACTAGTGGTGTATTTTATATAATTTCATAGTCACCAGTGTGCAAATAGCTGTTTAGTTTTCGTTTTACATAATTTGGCATTTTGTGACATTTTTTTACATAAAAAAATAAAAAGTACAATTTTTTGTACCTTTTATTAAAAAACATATTTAAATAATTTTGGTGTTCCCGGGCAGAGTCGAACTGCCGATCTCTCGCTTAGGAGGCGATTGCTCTATCCAACTGAGCTACGGAAACATTTCTATAGTATTATACCACCTTTTTTTAAAATTTTCTACTATTATTTATAACTTGTATGCTTTTTTAGATGCCTCACGTTATAAGCGCAAAATATCTAAAATGCATACATCATTTTATTTCCTTCCAACCATTTATATTAGCTCTTTTTATTGCACCAATTAAATTAGCTCTTGAATGTTTATATTGCAATTCAAAGCTTTTTAATAATTCTGTTGCATATTCTCTTTTAGATACTCCATCCATTGGACAAACTTTAGGCATTATTTCTATGTTATTCTTTTTTACAAAGCTTTTTGTCATTTTCTCTGGAGTATATATAAGTGGTCTTATTAAAGTCATATTTGACCTATCCATATAACTTACAGGTGCAAATGTAGATAAGTTACCTGCATATATCATATTTAATAAAAAAGTTTCTAATACATCATCTTCATTATGACCTAGTGCTATTTTATTGCAACCATGCTCTTTTGCAACAGAATTCAATATCCCCCTACGAAGGTTTGCACATAGTGAACAAGGATTCTTTTCTTTTCTCACATCAAAAACTATTGCTTTAATGTCACTTGGAGCTATAAATAATTCCACGCCTACATTTTTTGCAATATTTTCAAGTATTTCTGTATTAAATCCATCGAATCCAGGATTTACTGTTATTGCCATTAATTCAAATTTTTTAGGATAAAATATTTGTAAATTTTTAAGTGCATATAGTAATGTAACAGAATCTTTGCCTCCTGAAAGAGCAACCGCTATTTTATCCCCTTCTTCTATCATATTATAATCTTCAACTGCTTTTCGCATTTTACTTAGTATTTTTTGCATTTTATATTCCTTTTTAAAATATTTTAATTTTTTAATTAATTTTTTTTGATTATTTCATCACTTTTAAATTATACAACTTTTACCCAAATATTGCAATTTTTAGGCCATTAATTTTTTCAAGGCTTTTTTAATGTTTCTTGTGAAATACTAAAAACTAAAAAAAATAAACAGCACTGAATATATCAGATACTGTTTATTTTTATTATTAATTATTTGAATATTCTTTCATTGCCTCTGTTAATTCTTCTAATTTTTGTTCTGCCTCTTCCATAGATTTGCCTTTTACGCCCATATAGAATTTAATTTTTGGCTCTGTTCCTGAAGGTCTTACACAACACCAGCTGTTATCATTTAAATCATAATATAATACATTTGATGTTGGTAAGTCTGTTTTGCCCTTAGTTCCATCTGCTTTAACTATTGTATGTTCTTTGTAATCTCTTACTTCAAGTACATCATAGCTTCCTAATTTTTTAGGTGGATTTTTTCTCATTTTTTCCATCATAGCTTTTATTTGTTCAGCACCATCAGCACCTTTTAGTGTAATTGATACTTGACCTTCTTTGTAGAAACCATATTTTTTATAAATATTAAGCATTTGTTCCCATAAAGTTATTCCTTTGCTCTTGTAATAAGCTGTTGCTTCACATAGTGCCATAACTGCAGATATTCCATCTTTATCTCTTGCATGTGGGCTTATTAAGCAACCATAGCTTTCTTCAAAGCCAAATTCATACACATAATTGTTATTATTTTCTTCAAATTGTCTTATTTTTTCACCTATCCATTTGAAACCTGTTAATGTTTCAAACATTGTTAAGCCATATTCTTTTGCTAAATCTTTTGTCATATTTGATGAAACTATTGTTGTAATAATTGCACCATTTTTAGGTAACAAGCCTTTTTCTTTCTTTTGAGATAATTCATATTCTGCAATAAGAAGAGCTGACATATTACCTGTATATGGCACATATTCACCATTTTCATCTTTTGAATATACACCTAATCTATCTGAATCTGGGTCAGTTGCTAAAACTACATCTGCATTAACTTTTTCTGCAAGCTCTAATGCTAACTTAAATGCTTTTTTATCTTCTGGGTTTGGATAACTTACTGTTGGAAAATCTCCATCTGGCTTTTCTTGCTCAGGTACTACATATACATGTGTAAATCCTAATTCTTTAAGAACTCTTTGTACTGGCACATTTCCAGCTCCATGAAGTGGTGTGTAAACTATAGTTACATCATCTTGTTCTTTTTTAATAACATCTGGATTTAACACTAAGCTTTTTAAAGTATTAACAAAGTCATCATCAACTTCTTTTCCTATTTGTACATATAAGCCTTTTTCTACTGCTTCTTTTTTATCCATTGTTTTTATAGTAGAAAAGTCTGTGATAGCATTTACTTTATCAATTATTTGTTTATCCTTTGGTGGAACTATTTGTGCACCATCATCCCAATAAACTTTATATCCATTATATTCTGGTGGGTTGTGGCTTGCTGTTATCATAACACCTGCTGTGCAACCTAATTTTCTAACAGTAAAAGATAATTCTGGCACTGGTCTTAAAGATTCAAATACATATGTTTTTATTCCATTTGCATTTAAACATAGTGCAGTTTCTTCGCTAAATTCTTTTGACATATGTCTTGAATCATATGCTATTGCAACACCTTTATTTTGTGTGCCTTCTTTTAATATAAAGTTAGCTAAACCTTGTGTTGCTTTTCCTACAGTATATTTATTCATTCTGTTTGTTCCAGCTCCAATAACACCTCTTAAACCTGCTGTTCCAAACTCTAAATCTTTGTAAAATCTATCTTCTATTTCTTTATTATTTCCTTTGATTGCCTCTAATTCTTTTTTAGTAGCTTCATCAAAGCATGAATCATTTAACCATTTTTCATATTTAACTAAATATTCTTCCATTTTAATTCATTCCTTCCTGAAGGATTAAATCTGAGAAATTTCTTATTTCTCAAGCACTCTCCTTCTAAGCCAATAAATGGCCCTAAATATTTTCTTTTGCTTGGTAAACCATCTGACTCTTAATCAGAAGGTCCTCCAACTCCATAAAGGCACAAGAAAGAAAATAAGCCTTTTACCTATTTTCTTTCCCCTAATAATTATTTCCTATTATGAAAATCTGTATATAGTTTTCTAGCTGTTTCTGGGCTATCTACACCTTCTGCATTTTTAACTGGTGCAAACTCATCTTCTCTTTTTACCCTTAATATAGCCATATCATCTAGGCTTTCAAAAGCATCAAATAAGAAAGATTCAAATTTGTATGCATTAGGGCTATCTGGTGAAACAACATTTCCGTCTTTGTCTAAATATTTAGCTTTTTTGAAAGCTACGTGGTATGGTAAATCCATTTTACTAATATTTTCGATAGCTTTTATATTAAATAAATTACATAATATATGTGATTCGCCATATTTTAATTCTCCATTTGGAGTTGTTTCAGCTGCCATTTCTTCTGAAATTTCGCTATACTCTATAACACTTGGCTTGCCATTTTTTTTGCAGAATACACCAACTTTTTCTTTTGGTCCTGCTTTAACAATACTTTTTCCAGCTGCTAGCACATGTTTATCCTCTGCTAGGCCAATTAAAACAGCGTCAACCATATTTACTAAAACATTGTCAACTCCGCCTATAAATACCCACTCAATTCCTCTAGATTTCATGTCATAAATAACACCATCTTTAAGCATTGATTGGAATATTCCGCCATGTCCGTCTGCTGCTTCTTTTATTTTTCCTTTTTCATCTAAAAGGATTTTTCCATCTGTGCTAAGCATAGGTAATTTACCTTGTTTGAAAAATGTTACGGCACTTTCTGGATAACCAAAAAACTTATGCTCTTTGAAGAAATTAACTGTTGCTTCGTTATTTTCTTCGCTTGTCATTATATACCAAGGAATATCTACACCATATTTTTTTCTTGCTTCTAATAATGTGTCAGTAAGAATTTCAAATATAGATTTGTGTGAGTCTAATCCTAAGTCATAAGTTCCTTTTGGTCCTGTATGTCCTAGTCTAGTTCCTTGTCCACCAGCCATAGTAACTACAGCTAGTTTACCTGCTTTAATCTTTTCTGTACCAATTTTTTCATATTTTGCATACTCTTCTTTTGATAATTTTGATTTGTCTACAAAATCAATTGGTTCGATTTTTGACTCTGAAAAGTCTTTTGCTTTTTTGCTTGCTTCGTACAATTTTTGTATTTGTGCGAAGTCAATTGTAAGAAGATCATTTAAGAATTCTTCTTTTTCTTTTTCGCCTGGTTGCCTATTATATCCTTGTAATAGTTGTTCCTGGCCATACTTTTTAAGTATTTGTTCAACTTGCTTTAATTTTTCGTCCATTTTAATTCTCCTTTGCCATAATTTTATTTAGGCTTCGGCCACGGTAGACACTTCATGCCATTACAACTAAAAATGTAAATTTTTAGATACAATATAATATATAACAATAAAAAGAATTAGTCAATTA
>CALXZV010000082.1 GCA_944393335.1 uncultured Clostridia bacterium
CCCTCTTGTTTTACAAAAAATATTTTTCTTTCTTTTCCTGCTTTTTCTGCAAATTCCATGCCATCAAATATTTCCACATTTTTCTTTGGAAATATACTAAAAATATTTACATAGTTATAACTTCCAGTAGTATAATCAGTTTTAAACTCTGTATCGTTTGGCACTTTATGTGTATTAATAATATCTATTAGCATTTCTATTTGCCTTCCCTTATCCTTTGTGCCAAACTTTTTTCTCATATATTCTTCATTACTTGTAATTAATATCAATTTCTCAATGAAATCATTTAAAGTAATGCCATGAAAATCTAGTCCAAATGTTTCATTCATTTTCCTGATATCTTTTTCAGTTATTTTTCCGTTTCTAGCAAGTTCTACATTTATTCCCATATTTGCAAAATAGTTACCTATATATTCTACAAATTCGGCTTCCCTATTGCAGTCTAAAGTTTCGTAATTCAATCCAAAACCCTTTAATACCCTTCCTGTTTTAGACCTTGATAAATCTGCTGAAGCATTAATATTATATTTGTCTAACATAAAATAACCATCTACATGATGTTGAAAATCCGACTTTATATATCCTGCATTTATGCCCATTTGCCTCATTGCCTCGGCTATAGTAGCATTCTCTTGGTAACAAGTTGCTTTTCTATCCTCTTGTGTTTGCTTATTATATTGCTCTTCTACATATTCTCTGCTGTATGCATAATAAAAATTATAATTTTTTATATAAAATTGACACATTCTATAATAAATGTAATAAGCCTTTTCTATTGTATTTATATTTGGATATTTTTCTAATTCTTTTTTTATTTTATTTATGTGTTTTTGCTCAAATTCACTAACTTGATAACTCACTTTTTACTTAATTATTTAAGTTTTCCCCCTTTCAAACTATATTGACCACAAAAGTGAACCTTTTAATTAGGTTCACTTTTACAAGCTTTGCATCAATGATTTTGTAAGTGTAAATATGGTTGTCCCGAATAACATTATTAAGGGTCTGCCCACCATAACACTAACTATTCTTCTTCTTCAAACTCAGTTACTTTAATATGAACATCTTTTAGTTGTTCATCTGTAACTTTGCTTGGTGCATTCATCATAACATCTCTAGCTTTTTTGTTCTTAGGGAATGCTATAACATCTCTTATATTGCCTGAGTCTGCAATAAGCATAATCATTCTATCTAATCCAGGTGCTGCACCTGCATGTGGTGGTGTACCATATTGGAATGCTGTATATAAAGCACCAAATTTTTTCTTAACATCTTCCTCTGTATAACCTGCTATTTCAAATGCTTTTGTCATTATTTCTGGGTCGTGGTTTCTAACAGCTCCTGATGCCATTTCATAACCATTGCAAACTAAATCAAATTGATAAGCAAGTATTTCTAATGGGTCTTTATTTTGTAGTGCTTCCATTCCACCTTGTGGCATTGAAAATGGATTATGATTAAAGTCTATTTTTTGCTCATCTTCATTATACTCATACATTGGAAAATCTACAATAAAGCAGAATTTGTATACATTTTTTTCAATTAAATCTAATCTTTTTCCAAGTTCAATTCTAACTAAACCTGCTATTTTTTGAGCTTTGTGGAATTCATCTGCTATGAAGAAAATGCTATCTCCTGCTTTTGCTCCAAGTTCTGTTTTTATTTCATCTGTAATAAATTTAGCAATTCCGCCAGTTAGGTTGTTTTCATCATCGACTTTGACCCAAGCTAAGCCTTGTGCCTCAGCCTCATTTACTGCATATTCTGTCATATTATCAAAGAATTTTCTACCTTGAGAACCACCTTTTGGCACAACAATTGCCTTAATAGTTTTATTTTTAAACGCATTAAATTCAGTCTTTTTAAACAAGTTTGTTGCATCTTGTATAATAAGTGGATTTCTTAAGTCTGGTTTATCTATACCGTACTTCTCCATCGCTTCTTTGTAAGGAATTCTTACAAATGGTCCTTCATCAACTTTCCAATTTGTATGTTCTTTAAATACGCTTGGAACAACTTCTTCAATAACTTTGAAAACATCTTCTTGAGTTGCAAAAGCCATTTCAAAGTCAAGTTGATAAAATTCTCCTGGAGCTCTATCTGCTCTAGGGTCTTCATCTCTAAAACATGGTGCTATTTGATAATATTTATCAAAACCAGAAACCATCAAAAGTTGCTTAAATTGCTGTGGCGCTTGTGGAAGTGCGTAGAATTTTCCTGCATGAAGTCTACTTGGAACTAAGTAATCTCTAGCACCTTCTGGTGATGAGTTAGCCAATATTGGTGTTTGAATTTCTGTAAATCCTAACTCATCCATTTTATTTCTAATAGATTTCATAACTTTTGAACGCAAAAGTATGTTATTGTGCAATTTTTCATTTCTTAAATCTAAGTATCTATATTGAAGTCTTAAATCTTCTCTAACATTGTTAATATCTATTTTTTCTGAATTTATTTCAAAAGGTAATGAGCTTTTGCATTTGCCAAGTAATGTGATTTTAGTAGTTTCGATTTCTATTTCACCTGTTGGCATTTTAGGATTTTTGTTTGAACGCTCTACAACTTTTCCTTCTATGCTTATAACTGATTCTGGGTTAATTTCGTTCATTTGCTCTTTTAGTTTTTCATCTGAAATAACTAATTGAGTAATGCCCTTTTCATCTCTTAAATCCACAAATTGCATTGAGCCCAAATTTCTAATTCTTTGTACCCATCCAGCTAGTTCTACTGTTTCTCCGACATTTTTTATATTTAATTCACCACAATTATGATTTCTATACATTTCTACTGCCCTTTCCATTTTATTTTCAATATATATTATTATACTCAGTTTTTATGGTAATTTCAAGACTTTTGAGTAAAAAAACACAAGACTAAGTTACTTAAGAATGATAATTTATAGTTTCATTAAATTTCGTTATATGTATTGACAAAAAATACTAATATTTGATATATTATATCAAATTGTTTTACTCCTTTAAGTTGGGTGCATAGATTAGTATTTTAACTACTAGTCATAGCAGTTCAACTATTAATTTATGCACCTAACTTTTCCAAGAATCGTTTGGTGCAAATATACAAAAGAAGGAGGAAACACCATGTTTAATTCAATTATAAGTTGGCTTATTGGTGTTGGGATTTTCTTATTACGGTATTAGCTTCTTAGTACATATTTGTTCCAAGAACAAATATTCATTAAAATACGAATCCGTAAAAAGAAAATTTGAGATTTACCCTAACAAAAAAGATAAATCTCAACCCTAAAACAATTTTACTTGGATAAGAGTTGCCACTCTTATCCTTTTTAATATTTTATTAATAACAATTTATTTTGTCAATAAATTATTTTTAATTGTAATATAATTGTAACATTTACTTTCTGTACTGTCAATCCCCCTCTTTTAAACAGATTAAAAATATGAAAATTTTAAAGATTATCTTTCCAGCAATATTGTTACTGGTCCACTGTTTTGAAGTGTTACTTCCATATGTGCACCAAATATGCCTTTTTGAACTGGTACGCTTTCCGCGCATTTTTTGCAAAAGTATTCATAAAGTTCATTTGCTTTATCTGGCTTTGCCGCATTTATAAATGATGGTCTATTTCCACCAGAACAATCTGCATATAGTGTGAATTGAGATATTAATAAAAGCTCTCCATTTATATCTTTTAGCCCTAAATTCATTTTGCCATTTTCATCTTCAAATACTCTTAAATTAATTAGCTTTTTTGCTAAATAATCCACTTCTTTTTCTGTGTCATTTGGGCCTACACCAACAAGCACCATATAGCCTTGTTTAATTTGCCCTACTATTTTATTTTTTACTTCTACTTTTGCATTTTTTACTCTTTGTACTACTAGTCTCATTTCTTAAAATTTCTCCTTACATATTCATAAATCATAATACCTGTTGCAACTGCGGCATTTAGGCTTTCTGTTTTTCCTAGCATTGGTATTTTTACTTTTTCATTTGCTAATTCCTGCACTTCTTTGCTTACTCCATTTGCTTCATTTCCTATTACTACTACCGATTTATTGTAAGATATATCATAAATGCTGTTATTTGTATCTAATGAAGTAACTACGACTTTAAAACCATCTTTTTGCAAATTTTTTAAGGTTTCTCCTAAATTTTCTACTTCTATTATATTTACTCTATAAATTGCTCCCATTGTTGACCTTATAACTTTTGGGCTGTATGCATCTACAGTGTTTTTTGATACTATTATTTGTTTTAAATTTGCAGAATCAGCCGTTCTTATAATTGTTCCTAAATTTCCGGGATCTTGAATTCCATCTAAAGCAAGGATGTAGTCTGCAGTTTTATCAATGTTCATATTTGTTTCTTTAGCTACACCTTTATTATTTTTCTTATTTATAACAGCTAATACCCCTTGTGGAGATACAACATCTGTTAGTGTGTTAAAAACCTTTTCAGTTACTACTATACTATTAAATTTAGAAATATCTAATTCTAAATTAATGTCTTCTCTAATTATTATTAAGTCTATACTTGCATTTTCATTTATTGCTTCCTCAAGCATTTTTATGCCTTCGACTATGAACTTATCTTTTCTGTATTTCTTTTCTTTTAATTTTCTTATTTCTTTTACAATTTCATTATCTTTACTTGAAATTATCATTTTACTTCCTTTCAAACTAAATATAATTTTTTGTATCTCATAATTTTAGCTTCCAATAAAATTTCAATTTTTTCGTGTATTCCTATTAAATTTGCGTTTTTTCACTTTTTATGTTATAATATATTTTAGACTTTTTTTTGGAGGAATTATTATGGTTGATATACGGCAATATTGTGACAATTGTCCCCAAAAGGACACTTGTTCATTAGAGCAAAAAAGGGTATCAATTTCTTTGGACTATTACGAAACTCGTGATGGTCGAAAAATTTATTTTGAGGAAGCTAGAGATAAAGAATCTTATAATGATTCAAGCACTAGCGATTATCCATCTGGAGAGCAAATGTCGCTTTATGATTTCCTCAACGATTAGTCCGGTGCCACGGTCTTCCGTGGCGCTCTTTTTTGTTGTCAATGGTGACGGTTCTCTTTGACATGATTTTGTGTCAATAAGAACTGTCCCCATTGACAAAAGGAACCATCCCAATTAACGCCAAAACGCAATTATTTTTTAACCAAACCCTCTAAAAACTCCTTAACTTCCTTTACCACATCTTTTTCAATCCTTAATGTCACATATGGCTTTTCTCCTGGTGAAAATCTAACTTTAGTTTTATATTTTAGTATAATATCTCTTAATGCTTCATCACTTAAAGTTTTAAAGTATATAACCACATCATTTTGTTTTTGTTGTAATTTTGTTACATTTGTTTTTCTACATAAATTTTTAATTCTTGCAATCTCTAGTAAATTATATACCTCAGCAGGCATTTCGCCATATCTATCAATAATTTCATCAATAATATTTTGCACATCTTCTTCTGTTTTTGCACCTGCAATGTCTTGATAAATCTCAATCTTTTGAGCTGAATCTTCTATGTAATCTTCTGGTACATATGAAGAAATATTTAAGTCTATTGTAATTTCTTCCTCTTCTTCTACCTTTTCGCCTTTCATTTCTTTTACAACTTCGTTTAGAAGTTTGTTATACATATCATAACCAATTTGCTCAATATGTCCATGTTGCATTTCGCCAAATATACTTCCTGCACCTCTTATTTGCAAATCTCTTGTTGCTATTTTAAATCCTGAACCAAATTCAGTAAATTCTTTTATGGCTTTTAG
>CALXZV010000083.1 GCA_944393335.1 uncultured Clostridia bacterium
TCAATATAATTAATATTTATTCCTAAATCAAGTTTATTTGCTGAATTTTCAGCTTTTTTATTTTCATGATTATCTATTATTTTTATCCTCATATCTTTTCCGCATTCCATTGACACCAACCTCTTTAATTCGTTCATATTTTCTGGTCTTTCTATTACTGCTCTACCAAAACTGTTTAGACCATTTGCAAATTGTATGCCAACAGTCATATCATCTAGCATAACTGCGCTTGTGTTATTTAAGTTTGAAAATAACATAGCTTTTCTTTCTTCTTTAAGTTTATTTATTACATTTGGCCAAAAGTTAGCATTAGCTCCAGAAGTTCCTTTTGAATTTTGGCTTTGAGCGCCTGCAGAACTTTCTTTTGTACTTGAAGAACCTGAAGAAATATTTGCACTTTTATTCATATTTTGTGAAACTTTATCCACATTTTGTGCGGAACTTGTGGAAAACATATTATTATTTGTTCCATGAGAAGCACCGCTTCCTCCTTGACTTTTTGTGCTATTCGAAACAGTAAAATTACCTGATGCAAGTTTTTGCTCCAAATTATCTACTCTTTCTGCTAAAGACATATTTTCCCTGCTGCAAAGCCTCATCATTCCAACTTGAAATATAATATTTTTTTGTGATGACCATTTTAGTTCATTTTCTAAGTCAGATAATGTGTATATTATTTGAAGCAACCTATCTTTACTAACATCTTTAGTTAGCTCCTCCATTGTTTTTTTATCATCTGCCGAGTAAATATTTGACACATTACCAGTTGTTTTTAGTATCATAATATCTCTAATATATTTAATAATTTCCCACAAAAAATTTGTTAAATCTTTGCCTTCAAGAATTATGTTATTTGATATTTCTAAGCATTTGCTTACATCATATTCTAAAATAGCTTTTGTAATGCCAGAAATATATTCAAGTTTTGGTATTCCAACTAAATCTTTTACCTTTTGCTCTGTAATATTGCTATCTTCCCCTTGTGAACATCTTTCAAGAATTGACAAAGCATCTCTCATTGCTCCTTCAGAAAGTTCAGCTATAAGATTTAAAGCATCTTCTGAATATTCTATATTACACTCTTTGCAGACTTTTTCTAAGTTCTTAGTAATGTCTGGTTCGGAAATCTTTTTAAAATCAAATCTTTGGCATCTTGAAAGAATAGTTGCTGGCAATTTTTGTGGTTCTGTAGTAGCTAGTATAAATTTAACATGTTTTGGAGGTTCTTCTAGTGTTTTAAGTAGAGCATTAAATGCTCCTGGTGAAAGCATATGAACCTCATCAATTATATATACTCTATATTTTGCAACTGTTGGTAAAAAATTAACTTCATCGCGTATTGCCCTAATGTCGTCAACGCTATTGTTAGAAGCCGCATCCATTTCTACTATATCTGTAAGTGAGCCATCCAAAGCCGCTTTGCATATGCTACACTCGTTACAAGGCTCGCCATCTTTAGGATTTAAGCAATTTACCGCTCTAGCCAATACTTTTGCTGAAGTTGTTTTACCACAACCTCTACATCCTGTAAAAAGATATGCATGGCCAACTCTATCTGCCATAACTTGATGTCTTAAAGTAGTGGTTATATGTTCTTGCCCAACAATTTCTCCAAAAGTTGTAGGCCTAAACCTTCTGTATAAAGCTGTATATTCCATATTATCACCCTTTCCGCCTAAGCTAAAAGGCTTTTAAATTTGCTTAAATTTTTAATAAAATTCATATTTTAAATAAAGGTACAAAAACCTTTCTTCATAGAGGATACCCCCACATAAAAGAATCTACTTATTGCTGCTACCTTCCGGTCCTGACAAGATTCATAGCCTTTTATTGAGAATATCCTCTATAAAGAAACATTCTCATACCCTTGTAAATTATATATTATTATTTTAATAATTGTCAATAGGGACAGTCTTAAATTGAAAACTTTGTCAATAAGGACGATTGTCAAATGGGACGGTTCTAAATGACACTATTTTGTGTCATTTAGAACCGTCCCATTTGACACATTTGACAAAAAAATTTTCGATTTAGGACCGTCCCCAACTGAAAAAAATTATACTGTTTCTCTCTTAAATACAATACTTGAACAGTCTTTCTCATCAAGTTGTGAAGTACCATCTGTTAATATATCTCCAACTGGCAATTCCAAACTTACTCTACCTCTATATGTTGCAATATTCGTGTCTATTACAACATCAAAAGAAATACTATATTTTAAATCATCTAAAGTAGCATTTGTTTTAGTAATCAAAGTTCCATTATGAGCTATTTCAGCATCATCATTTGAAACATATTCTCCAACCTTTGTATTTGCGGCTCTAAAAAGCACATTTCCACCCTGGCTAGATATTTTTAATGTTTTTGTATTGCTACTATCTGCTCCTTCATATGTTAGTGTTCTTTGTATCAAGTATGAGTCATCATAAGAAAATAGACCGCCTTCTGTGCTACTTGGCATATATATTCTAGTATTTCCAACACTAGGTGTAGTAAAAGAAAAATTTTCTAAGCTAATACTTTCAATATATGCATTTTTGTCATAATTCTCATTTTTTGCTATATGCAAATAAATGTCATTATATTGCATAATATCTAAATTCCATTTGTAATTATCTGGATTTTCTTCTTTTGTAACGCCTTCTGCACTACTTACAACAATTATTTCAGATAAGTTAAAAGGCATATTTGTTTCGCCTTCTTGGCTATACTTTAGCATTATAGTTATTGCTACTACAAAAGTAATGATTATAAATGCAAGGGTTATGGCAAGCTTTAACTTTTCTTTTTTATCTTTTTCCATTATATAAATTCATCCTTTCACCTTTACATAAATAAAATATTTATGCAAAAGCACAATCTCTATTAAACATCCTTTATACTTGGCGAAGAGAGTGGGATTCGAACCCACGAGCCGCAAAATGCGACCACCTGCTTTCGAGGCAGTTCCGTTATGACCACTTCGGTATCTCTTCTTATATTTTAACACATAAAAATATGTTATTTCTATTTATTATTTTTTATTTTTCGAAGTTCTTTAAAAAAATCCTTCAAAATTTTCTCACAGTCCTCTTTGCATATACCATATTCGGCGTCTACATTGTGATTAAATTTATAATCTTTTAAAAGGTTTAAGACAGAGCCACAAGCTCCAGTCTTTTCGTCCATTGTTCCTATGTATACTTTTCGAATTCTTGATTGAATTAGTGCTCCAGCACACATACTGCATGGCTCTAAAGTTACATACATATCGCAATCATATAGCCTCCAGCTTTTAAGCTTTTTGCTTGCCTTTTGTATAGCCAATATTTCTGCGTGCTTAGTACTATCATGCTTTTTTTCTTTTTCATTATATGCTTTGGCAACAACCTTGCCGTCTTTAACAATAACAGCGCCAACAGGAATCTCTAACTCATCATATGCCTTTTTCGCCTCTTTTAATGCTAATTTCATAAAATATTCTTTATCCACTATATTTTCCTTCCTAAATTAGCTTATATTTATCTTTATATTAAGGCATTATACCATAATTTTTTAACCCATAAAAGACATAATTTATAATAACATATATTTAATATTGTTGCAAGTTTACCAAACATATAAAAAAAAGAAAAATTTATGTGCTCAAATATTTTCTGTTATCGCACATAAACTTTTTAAAGCTTATTTTCCGTTCCTTTGAATAAATTTACCAAGTAAAGCTTTCCAAATTAATTCCAACTAATAATCAATAAAGTTTTGCCTTTTTTTATCTCATTTCTCTGTTTAGACATAACTTTATATAAATAAAAAATACCACTCATTCCGCTTAAATTATAAGCATATCAAAATATGCTTCTCTATTTAAACTGATAGAGCAGTATCTGCAAAATCATAGGCAAAGTCGTCTAGCAATGTGAAATTTTCTGAACTCATAACAATAGTATCAAGTAGTTTATTTATTTTATCCTCGCTACTTGTTATATTTTCGGCGGTATTAACCACAATTTTAGAATCAATATTAGATTCAATTTGAATACCAAATTTCTCACTTTTAATCTTGTAAATTTTTACCTCGTCTCTTTTGTTTTCTTTTGCAACACTTAAAGTTGCGAATAAAATCTTTTCCATAGTTCTTTTTTCTATTCCTCCTAAATTAAAATTTGTTATACAAAGCACATATAGTAATTAGTAGAAAATGAGTTGGCTATCATATACATTTCTTGCCACTGAGACTATAAAGAATTTAAGTGTAGGTTTTTCATCCTCAAAAAATTTAAAATAATCATATATAACATCCGATGAAGTATTAGAATACATTATATCGATTAGTTTACTCAATGACCATTGCACATTTTTTGGTTTTGTATGATATTTTTTTGCTATTGGCTCATATATGTTCTTATTAAAGTTCTTTAGTAAAGTGGGATCCTTGACCACTAGCAGAATCGCTTCAATTAAATATTGGTACGATATTGAGGAGCGACTAAAACTAAAATGGTTAAGCTCTACAATAATTGCATCAATAATTTTTACATCATCCACTTTCATATATGTGCATAATAGTCAAGAACTTTTCAATTCCAAAAGTTTCCTACTAATTCCTACTTTGTCCTGTATTTAGCAATTTTGTCCGCATAGATGGTAAATAAATTTTTGTATTCTTTTTAGCATAAATTGATTACTATTACATCCTGGATCTTTCCAGAATGTATGGTAATATAAAAAATAGGAGAGAGTACAAACGTCCGAATTCACACTCATGAGCTTTTAAGAAAGGATGACACAGTTATGCATGGTATGAAAAAACGGTTTTTGGCTATTCTCATGACTTTGGCGATGGCCATCGGCTTTACCACTTCGGTATTTGCGGCTGAGCCCGCCGATGTGCTTTCCACCGAACCGACTGCAGTTGCCACCGAGGCTGCTGTGGCCTCCGAAGAGGCAAGCACGCGGTCTGCTGGTGCCGTTATCGCTGGAGGATCCACTACGATTTATGGTGGTAATGGAACTTTAAGTGTTAATCTTTCCAGCGGGAACTTCTTTGCCGATATTGCTGCACAAGTAGACTATATGGATGAAAACTCCGTAGTTTCTATCTCCGTTGTTATTCCTAATGGAAACGTGATTAATCTTGGTAGTGTATATGGTGGAGGAAGTAGAACTAGCTCTTATGAGTTGACATATGCCTCTGCGGGGACATATGTATTCTCTTTTTATTCCGCTAGTACAAAGCCTTTCGAAGTCTCCGCATTTATTTATGACTAATATTTAACTCTCTCCTTCCCCAGGCTATAAATCATTTATAGCCTGGGTTTATATAGTAAAATCTTCCACGTTTTCAAGTTCTATTTCATATAATTTTACTGTAGTAACTTTGCTATTATCATCATAACTATAATATAATTGTGGTAAAATATTAGTCTTTTTCAATTCTATAATTCTGTCGCTAACATTGATTACCATACTTTCCTTTCCAATTATTGAAATTGAACCATTTACACTATCTACCAATAAATCCCACAAACTATTTTTTCTAAGTTCAAGTGGAATTTCAGAATATAACTGAAATCCTTTATTATAATTTGAATGAGTCATAAGATATTCATTAATATCAATTTGCCTTTGCTTTTCACCTTCTTTAATATATCCATAATTCTCATTAAAGTCTAAGCATATTA
>CALXZV010000084.1 GCA_944393335.1 uncultured Clostridia bacterium
GTCATTAATGTTACCATATCATCTGATTCTTCCAAACTGTCTGTATCACTAGATAACGAAATGCTTTCAAGGAATTCATTTAAATTATTATCTGCTGACTCTTTTTCAAATTCCATAGCAACAGTTAAAAATTCCTCTAAGTTTTCAATTCTGCTTTCTGCTTCAATTGTGTTTTCATCTTTTAGTGCTTGTGTATAGCCTGTTTTATTAAGAGTTTGCTTTATGAGTTCAGATATTGGCACTTCTAGCTTGCGTAATTCCTCAATTACATTTACAAAATCTCTTGTATTTTGATAAATTCTTGGTAAAAATTTATCCGCTTCCTTTATAACTTGATACATAGAAATTCCATTTTCTGCAGATATTTTTTCAATGTTTTCAATACTAGTTTTTCCCACGCCTCTTTTAGGCTCATTAATTATTCTTTCTAGTGAAAGATTGTCTGATTGATTAGCTATTAATCTTAAATATGCAATAATATCTTTAATTTCTTTTCTTTCATAGAATTTTAAACCGCCAACAATTTTGTATGGTATGTCTTCTCTTCTAAGCACATCTTCAATTGCTCTTGATTGAGAGTTCATTCTGTATAAAACAACAAAATCTGAATATTTGTAGTATTCTTCTCTTCTTAAGTGATTTATTTCCTGAACTATAAAACTACCTTCGTCATATTCATCCTCACCACAGTAAACAAAGGGAAGAGCACCTTCATCATTTTCTGTCCAAAGACTTTTTTCGTATTTATTATTATTGTGTTTAATAACAGCATTAGCAGCTTTTAAAATATTTCCAGTACATCTATAATTTTGTTCTAGTTTAACAATTTTGGCTCCAGGAAAATCTTTTTCAAAATTAAGTATATTAGTTATGTCTGCCCCTCTAAAACGATAAATTGATTGGTCACTATCTCCAACAACTGTAATATTTCCATACTTTGAAGCTAAAAGTGATACTAGCATAAATTGAGATTTATTTGTATCTTGATACTCATCTACTAATATGTACTTGAATTTAGTAGAATAATAGTCTAATACATCTGGGTTGTCTGTTAATATATTTATTGTATAATTTATGATATCATCAAAATCTATTGCATTGTTTTCTCTAAGCTTTTTTTGATATAAGTAATATACTTTTGAAGTTACTTCTTTTCTATAGTCTCCATTTGCCCTTTCCTCATATTTTTCAGGAGTAAGCATGTCATTTTTGGCATTACTAATTTCAGACAAAATAGCTCTATCTGTAAATAATTTTGGATCAATATTTAGTTCTTTCATACAATTTTTTACTAATGTTCTTTGATCTGTTGAGTCAAATATTGCAAATGAAGAGTCAAATCCTATTCTATCTATAAACTTTCTAAGTATTCGCACGCAAATAGAGTGGAAAGTTCCAAGCCATATATCATTTATTGCATCGCTAGCCAAAGCCTCTACTCTTTCCTTCATTTCATTTGCAGCTTTATTTGTAAATGTAATAGCTAGTATATTCCATGGTTTTACGCCTTTTGCTTTCATTAAATAACTTATTTTATATGTAAGCACTTTTGTTTTTCCTGAACCAGCACCTGCTATAACTAAACATGGTCCTTCTGTAGCCTCTACCGCTTCTTTTTGTCTTGGATTTAATTCATTTAATAGTTCGTCCATTGATATATTCTCACACTTACTTATTTATGTGTGAAGCTCCTTTCATATGTATCTATCTATTTTTTTAATTAACTCAACTATACTTTATAATAGTCCTTGCAATTTTTTTGCTTTATGCAAACTTATTATTGTAAAACTTTTGTTCGTACTTAAAGATTGTACTATATTTTGTTTTTATAGTCAAGGAGTTTTGAGGTACGAATTAAATTGACAATTAGCATAGTTAAACCTCCATTAGCATTGCAAAAAGTCCAATTATAAATCCCATCATGTTGCCAAGGGCTGTTATTCTGCCTTTATATAGCTCGTTTGCTTCTGGTATGAGTTCTCCTGTTACTATGTAAAGCATTGCACCTGCCGCAAAGCTTAGGCAAATTGCTATAACTCCAATTGATATGTTTCCAACTATTGCTCCTATTAAAGCTCCTAATCCAGTCGCTACGCCTGATAAAATTACATATATCATAACTTTAATTGGACTCATGCCACCATTTTTCATAGGTACAGCCATGCTTATTCCTTCTGGAACATCATGCAAGCATATTGCAATTGCAAGTGATAAACCTAAAGAAGTAGATGAGTCAAATCCTGAGCCTATTGCCAAGCCTTCTGGAATATTATGAAGTGCGAGACCAATGCTTACAATTATTCCTGTTTTTAATAAATTTTTATTTCTAGCAGAAATTTTATTATTTTCTTTTAAATTTGTATTCTTGGAGTTCTTAAATGAATAATTACTTGCTTTATCCTTTTTATTAAAAATACTCTTTACGGCATTATCACATAAAATCATTACAATAATTCCTAATACAATCCCCAAAATCGTGGTATAAATTGATGAAATTTCTATTGCTTCTGGAATTAGGTCAAAACAAATGACAGCAAGCATTAACCCTGACGCAAAAGCTAATACAAAACTTAAAAATTTATTTGAATTTCTTTTCGAAAAAATCCCTATCAGCCCACCTATTGTAGTTCCAATTGTTCCAAAGAATAAACCTAACATTGCAACCGTCGAAATTCCCATAGAAAAAATTTCCTTTCTATTAGATAACACAAAATTAAGACTTTTAAAATATATCAATATATATTAGTCTTTCTCACTTAAAAATGTATTTATATATTTATATGTCCAAACATTTTAAATATTCTAATATTTTATAGTAATAAATTATAAGAAACTGTATATGCTTTTTATGAGAATTTTGTAACTAAAAATTATATTTGCCACTTTTCTTTACATAGCCATGAAAGCTCAAATTTTACGTTCAAAAAAGACCTCAAATGTTATTTTTTAACATTTGAGGCCTTTTGTTATTTTTTTAATTATTCTTCATTTCCTTTTAGTTTTTCAGCTGTATCTGCTGCTGCTAAATTATCTATCATTTCATCCAAATCACCATTTAAGAAATTATCCATTTGATAAATGCTCATTCCAATTCTATGGTCTGTAATACGTCCTTGAGGATAATTATAAGTTCTAATTTTTTCACTTCTATCTGCATTACCTATTTGGCTTCTTCTTTCATTTTCAAGTTTACTATCTCTTTCGGCCTTTTCTTTTTCGTAAAGTCTTGAACGAAGTAATTTCATAGCATATTCTCTATTTTGAACTTGTGATCTTTCTGTTTGACATTCTGCAACCATTCCTGTTGGAATGTGAATTAATCTTACGGCAGATGATGTTTTATTAACGTGCTGTCCACCAGCACCTGAAGCTCTAAATACTTCCATTTTAATATCTGCTGGGTTTATTTCTACATCTACATCTTCAACTTCTGGTAGAACTGCAACCGTAGCAGTTGATGTATGAATTCTACCACTTGACTCTGTTTCAGGGACTCTTTGTACTCTGTGAACTCCACTTTCATATTTTAGCCTACTATATGCTCCTTGACCTTTTATCATGAAGGAAATTTCTTTGTAGCCTCCAAGTCCTGTTTCATTCTCATTTAATACTTCTAGTTTCCAATGCTTTCTGTCTGCATACATTGAGTACATTCTAAAAAGTGTTCCTGCAAATAAAGCGGCTTCTTCTCCGCCTGCCCCTGCTCTGATTTCACATATAACGTTCTTGTCATCATCAGGATCTTTTGGAATAAGTAAAACCTTTAATTCTTCTTCGAGTTTTGGTAAAAGATCTTTATCCTTTTGAATTTCTTCTTCAGCTAATGCTTTAAGTTCTGGATCTGAAAGCATTTCTTTTGCTTCTTCCATGCTTTGTTTTGTTTGCTTATATTCTCTATATTTTAAAACTATTGGCTCTAAGTCTGCATGTTCTTTCATATTTTTACGCCATTCATTTTGCTTAGCAATTTCTTCTGGATCGCTTATTTTTTTTGTTAACTCCTCATATCTTTTCTCAACTTCATCTAAGTTCTCAAACATAAAAATTTCCCTTTCTAATAAATATTCAAATATATAATACCATTTATATACATTATTACTATTTTTTACACTTTTATTATTATACTATAAAATTAGCTTGCTTTCAAGTATTTTCTAATATAGGACTACTTGAATTTTTATACGTAATATGAAAAAGCAAAAAGTAGCTACAGTTTTAATATAAACTATAACTACTTTTTGCTGTATAATGGTTTTTAGCACTACATATTCAAGTGCACAAGTTCAGTAATGTAATCGGCAAGTGCCAACCCCATTACCTTTTGCCATTTAGGCGAGGCTTTTTTCTTGAGTTCTTTCCCTTTTTTATCATTGTACCTGACAATTGCAACAAATGCCTCTTCTACTTTTTGCATAAATTGCTTATCAGACTGGGTATACTCTCTACCGTTCGCACCATTGCTCCAGTATTGAGAAACCTTTTTAACATTACCCTGGTCATCCAATGTAATGTCAAAGCCATCTCGCCACATCGGAGAAGTCGAAAACAACATAAGTCCATTCACCTCACTTGATAAAAGCACTTGTCTTTTTTGCATTAAGGTAAATATATTTAAATGAATTTTTAGCAGTATTATGGACTTTTTTAAGATTTAATTATATAATATTAATTAAACGTTTTCTGGTATTTTTTACTATTAAAATTTATATATTAAATTAGGAGAAAGAAATGGATAGATACAAACAAACAAAAATTGCAGGAATTTTAGGAATTGTAGGCAATGTATTTTTGTTAATAATTAAAGGAATAATTGGACTAATTACAAATAGCCAAGCGATGATAGCTGATGCCGCAAATAGTGCTGGAGATATTTTTGCTTCTTTTATGACTTTTATAGGAAATAAAATTGCAAGTGAGCCTAAAGACGACACTCACAACATGGGGCATGGAAAAGCTGAATACATATTTTCAATGTTCATCAGTATTTCAATGATGGCAATTGCATTAAAATTACTATATGACTCTATAATGTCATTAATAAATGGAGACACTTTTGAATTTTCTTGGTTTTTAGTCGTTGTATGCATTACGACAATTTTAGTAAAATTAGGATTATTTTTATATACCAGAAGATTGTCTAAAAAATTTGAAAATTTGTTATTAGAGGCTAACAAAAAAGACCATAGAAATGACTGTGTAATAACAACATTTACTTTAATTTCTATTTTATTAAGTTTAGCAAATATTTATTGGTTTGATAGTGTTGTTGGTATCGGTATTTCTATTTGGATTTTTTATTCAGGCTTACAAATATTTATTGAAAGTTTCAATGTATTAATGGATAAATCTTTAAATGAAGAAGATAAAAATAAAATTATTGAAGTTATTAATAAATATCCGGAAATAAAAAAATATAATCACTTAAATACCACACCAGTTGGATATAAATATTTAGTTTCTATAACAATTTTTGTTGATGGAACTTTAACAACATTTGAAAGCCATAGTATTGCAGATAAGTTAGAAAAAGAATTAAATACTTTGCCTTTTGTATATCTAGCGATTATTCATGTAAATCCAATGGAAATGGAATAAAAAA
>CALXZV010000085.1 GCA_944393335.1 uncultured Clostridia bacterium
ATGTTTGAGTAAAAATTATTCAAATCAGTATATTGTCTTTGTGAAAAGTTAGCTTTTGTTTCTTTAGTTTCTTTCTTTTGTACTGGCTTAGCCTTTTGATTTTCCAAAAGTTTATTAATCTCATCAGGAGTTTTCAAACCTCTTTCATGCCAATCACTAATCATTTTATCCATATATTCAAAGCTATAGGTAGATTTACCAGCCATTTTCTTTAAAGCGATGTCTATAATGTCCATTCCATAGCCATATGTAATATTCCATTTTTCAACATAGGCTTCCTCGTAAATGTTAAGAGCTCTATTAAGTCTAAGTTTTTTACGAATACTATTTTCAAGAGTTTTAACTTTTGCCTCTTTTTCAAAATATGAGTCCAAATCTGCAAAAGTTTTTATTTTATTTTTATACCAAGCTTCTGCAACTGTGGCAACATAACTTCTATGCAAAGCAGACTTATTAAAACAATATCTAAAGAGAGCTATCATAACCTCTTCATCAAAAGCGTATTTTTTAAACCATAAATCAATATCTCCATACCAAGAAGGAGACATTACGCCTTGGAAAAATTCATTATTTATAGTGTCAATTGCTTTAGCTCTGTACTTGTTTTCTGCAACTTTAGCTAAATCTGTTGACGAAATAGTTATTTTAGGTTTATATAATTTGTTTAATTCTATTTCTTGTAAATTAGCTACAATAAAGCCCTGATTTTTACGTATAAGTAAGCCTTCATCTTCCCAGTACTTTACAGCATCCTGTATTGTTTTTAAAGGTAATTCTAGCTTTTTAGATAAATCATTTATTTTTACTTCTTTATTGTATTTTGATAAGAAATACAAATACAAATAGACCTTTACAAAATCTCCACTTGCCTGAGATAAATACTCAGTAAAAAACACATCTGGAATTGATGTAATTGAAAATATAAGAGATGAATCATTTTGCTCTAACTTCATATTTACCTCCTGCATTTTTAAAGTAAATTCTATGTCGAATTATATCATTTTTATTTATATAAGTAAACCTTCGGCTTAAAAAAATATTTTAGCATATACCAAAAAAAGTATAATATATTTTCATGGTTAAAATCTATTACACTAAGCAAAAACACAGGTAAATACAAAAATATAATTACAATTATTTTTGCAGTAAGATTTGCTATTAAAAGTTTACAAATAAACCAAATTATTAAAAAATAAATAACATTGAAAATTGCAGTAGGGTAGTCAATTATGCCAAGTATTTTATTTTTAAAATTAAAATTTTGTGGAAAGATAAATTTCATTTGGTAATCCTTTCAAAAATATAAATATAGTTGGAAAAGAATTGTGCTTTTGGCAAGGCTAACAAGCAAGAAAAACGGAAACGTGCTTTTGAGCCCGCTCAGTTTTTTCAAAGTGAAGTTGGGGCGACTCCAAAACGCAATTTTTTTTCAATACTAGCTCTTAAAAGATGCCATTAATGATGATATATTACTTGAAACATCAACGCTAACTCCACCTAAAATCTCACGAATAAAAGTATTCGCTCTCATTAATGCATAAATTGCACCAATTAAAAGTAGTTTATTTGCTCCATCTAAAGAGAGCATTACAATTAGTATTAAAGCAACAAAAGACTGAAGTAAGAGAAGGGAGAAAAAGGCTTTTGCCCATGCTTTAAATATCCAGTAACTAGAAGTATTTATTAAAGAAAGCATTGCAAGAGGTGTAGTAAGTACGAAAACCTGTATTATTATGTATCTAAGAGAATATGAAAATAGAATATTTAACAGTCCTACAGATATAAAGCCTTTTATAATGCCATCAAATGAAAATAAATCAAAGCTGTTTTCTCCCACAGATATAACAGAATTTAAGCTTTGTATTAAGCTTGAAAAACTAATATCTTCTCCTACAACACTTTTTCCTATATCTTGTATACTACCAGAAATTAAATAATTTATATTCAGCACTTGTTCACACACAAAGTAAGAACTGTTAACAAAAATGCCAATAATAATCATTTTGAAAATAAACTGGGTAGGCTTTTCCACATTATTTCCAGTAAATGTGGAATACGAATACCTTATAGCATAGTAAATAATAATGGCTAGTAATAAAGCATCTGTTAAATACAAAATGCCATTTTTGCCATTTGCTCCAAGTAGTTTTTCAAAAAATGAATTGTCTATAATGCTACTATCAACAAAAGTAAATGTATCCAAATATGAGTAAACATTGTTGTCTATAGATGAAAACAAATTACTAAATATTGAATTAATTGTTTCAATAATAAGATTTACTATTTCTGATTGTTCCACGTTAAATTCCTTTCTCTAGCCTATCAAAGACTCAATTGCAGATAATACAAGATTAATTGCTAGGACAAAGCCATAAGCAAATAAAGAGCCACGTATAACCTTTTTAGCAGTACGCATTTTTTCTTCATCACCAAAGCTAAATTTTTTCATAAACAGTCCAACGCCAACTGCTACAGCAGCCGCAGGCGTGGCAAGTTTAAGTATCCAGTCCTCAATATCTTCAAAAGCATTTGTTAAAGTTTTAACAAGCTTTGGAGTAGCAGCATACGAATTTGTGGAGGCACAAACAAATAAAAATGCTAAAAACAAACAAAACACAATAAAAAACAAATTCTTTTTAATTTTCATAAAAATTTCATTCCTTTCCAAGGTGCAACTAGTTATGAAAGATATTTCTTTCAAACTAAATCACATCCTTTTAAAATATTTAGGTATTTGAGGAACCTATAAACCTTAATTGAAAATTTATCATTAGAAAAAAGCTATCTTTTGATTAAATTATTCTTTAAAATATGGGAGCATATTAACTTTTTGCGGTTTTATAATTTTATTACCATTAGATAAAAAAGCCAAACTCGTAAAAGTCTCTAGCTCTTGGGTAAAAAAATTATAATCAAAAGAATAATCAAATTGAAAATACGTATTTATACTTTCGGATAAATTTGAGTCAATTGAAGAAAAACGCTTAATTAAATAGTTATAATTGCTTTCTTTGGAATTTTCTGAAATTGTTCTTGAAGATTTTTCTTTGTCTTCTTTTCCAATCTGCTTTTGAGCGTCTTCAATTGTAAAAATATCATCTGTTCTAAACCAAAGTTTATTAACCAAATTTTGAACAATAACTTTTACAGAATACTCGTTATTTAAAGTATGGAGCAAAGAGGTATAACTTTGAGTTGCCACAATATTAATACATTTAGCTTCTCTACTTTGAGCAAAAAATTCTGCATCTGAACTTGTTACATATTCTTGGTATTCATCAGAAATAAATACCATGGGTCTTTTAACGTAAGAGGAAAGCTGAGTAATAACATCTGTTTGAAAATCTAATTTTAAGTATGCTGCAATTATTTTGGATAAATTTTTGTATTTACCAATATTTAAGTTCAAAACAACAATTTTGCCGTTTTCAATTGTATCCTCAAAACCATAAAAGTTCTCTTTTTGTTTAGTTGGGCAAAAAGTGTGTAAAACCTCATAATCTGAGACAAAACAATTAGTAATTCTAGTAATTTCAGACTTTAAAATGTTAAAAGTTCTGTCATCTAAGCTGTAAAAATCTTTTTCAATAAATCTTATACAAGATAGCAAATCATAAATATTTGAGTCACTTAAAATTCCAGATAAAAAGACTTTGCGAACAACATGCAGTTTTTGCAAATAATAGTTTTTATCTGTAATTAATTTATGCAATTCCTCAAATGTGACATAGCCATTGTTGTAAATTCTACAAAAAGTAATAAAGTTTTCAATAACTTGTTCAGACTTATCAAGCCAGTAAGACTCAGAATTATTGGGTGAAAACAAAAGCAAAATTGTTTTTATTCTGTTGGCCAAAATGGAAGCTTTTAGATTAGGCTTGTCCAATGGATTGTAGGTGTATTTACCATTTAATTCAATGACTATTACATCATTTTGCCTATTGTATTGGGCTGCAAATTCTTTAACTTTAGAATAATAATTGCCCTTAACGTCAAGAATAAGAAAACCTAGTTTTTCTTGAGGGCTATTGCATTTGTATTTTATTAATTGTTTTGTAAAAGGATACATTGCAGATGCTGTTTTACCAGTACCAATTCCGCCGGTAATAAGCATATTTTGGTATAAACTTTTTTCGGGAATGTAAATAGGCTCGCCTTTACCAGATTTACCAATAAGTAAATTAAGTTCATTTTGATTGGGAGCTTTTTCTTGTGTGTGATTAGTAGAAATAAAAATATTTGATAAAAATTTGGAATAAATAATATTAGAAATGACTATGGCGTCAAATAAAAGAGTAATAATGTAAAGTATCTTAAAATTATGCCATAATGCTGGGTCTTCTAATATAAAATCAAATATTTTCAAATTGCTAACAACTGAGTTAGCTGGGGTAAATAATATTGGTTTAAACAATATTAATGAAAAAATTAAAGTTAAAAATGTAAATAGTACGCAAATAATAAATCTAATAGTCATCACCTCTTTTTAATTTAATATGAAGTTTTGAGCCTTGTACTGAGTGTGTAAACCTGAATTGGAAAAAGGTATAAATAATATAAAATGCTATAAATAAATTAATTATAGAGATAATAAAAAATAAATCTACTAAAGTAAACATAGGCACTCCTTCCAACTATTGGCAATTATATAACAAAATTTTCACTTTGTCTATACTTTTTTGAAAAAATGTGATAAAATATTTATGCAATTAAAAAAATTATTTTAAATTGTCAAAATTTTGAACTTTAAAGATAAGCTTTTAAGCTTAAAATAAGAAAGGAGATATAAAATGAAATTTAGCAAAGATACAAAAATAGGTGAAATAATAGAAAAGGCACCAGAAAAAGTTGATTTATTATTACAAGCAGGAATGCATTGCATAGGTTGCCCAGCATCACAAGGAGAAACTTTAGAAGAAGCATGCATGATACATGGAATTGATGTAAATGATGTTGTTGACGAATTAAACGAAGAAGAAGAGTAGAATTATTATAAAGGTTCAGGGGTAACCTTTTAAAAGCCTAAATATTTTTAGTTATAAAGGAGCAATCATGGAAAGATTAGATTATGCTATTTTATTTGCTACAAAAGCACATGACCTTCAAAGAAGAAAAACAGATAATGTATTAATGATATTCCACCCATTTACAGTAGGAATGATGCTAAAAAACGCCAATATGAGTGAAGATTGCGTAATTGCAGGGATACTTCATGATGTAGTTGAAGATACAAAATATACATTAAATGATATAAAAAAAGAATTTGGAGATAATGTTGCTAAGATAGTTGAAGAAGTAACAGAAGATAAATCACTTCCTTGGGAAGAAAGAAAGCAAAAAGCGATGAACAAAATAAAAACAGCTAGTTTTGAAGGAAAAATGGTTGAATGTGCAGATAAAATAAACAATTTGGAAACATTGTACGATACATTTTTAGAAAAAGGAGATGAAGTTTGGAAAAGCTTTAATAGACCATATGAAAAGCAAAAATGGTATTATACAGAAATGTATAATGCAGTGACAACGAACTCTAAAGATAACAAATTATATGAGAGATATAAA
>CALXZV010000086.1 GCA_944393335.1 uncultured Clostridia bacterium
ACATATAAAACTTTAGCAAACAATATTTATACAGTATATAATTATGCTGCTGTAATTAGTGTTGCCAAATTATACAAGCTAGATGCAAAAGAAGCATTAAAAACATTTAAGCTAGATAATGGTAGAGCGGAAAATATAGAAGTAAATGGTTGTGAAACAATAATAAATTTAGCTAAAAACCCAACAGGAGCTAATGTATCATTAAGAACTTTAAATGAAGATCCTGAAGAAAAAGAATTATTATTTGTGCTAAATGATAAAGCAGCAGACGGACATGATGTATCTTGGATATGGGATATAAACTTTGAAGTAAAAAATGTAACAAGAATAGTCACTGCAGGAACAAGGGCATATGATATGGCAATAAGAATAAAAACAAGTGGATTTGATGCAGATAAAATAGAGCCATATTTAGATTTAAAAGAGGCAGTACAAGCTTTGTATCGTACAAAGACAAAAAAATATGTAATTGCGAATTATACAGCGCTTCAACCAACAAGAAAGGAAATTTTTCAGTTGGGGACGGTCCTAAAATGAAAAAATTTTCGAAATAGGACCGTCCCCAACTGAAAAAGGAGATATTGAATGAAAGAATTAAAATTATTGTATTTGTACCCTGATATGCTTGAACTTTATGGAGATTATGGCAATATTCAGGTTTTAAAATATAGATTAGAAAAACGTGGTATCAATTTAATAATAGATAAATATAGCATTGGTGATAATGCTCCAGATTTTGCTTCTTATGATATTGTTTTTGCAGGTGGTGGAGCAGATAATGAGCAATCTATACTTTCAAAAGATTTAATTAAATACAAGGATAGTATTAAAGATGCAGTTGATAAAGGCGTATTTTTCTTGCTAATTTGTGGTGCTTATCAATTGTTTGGAAAATATTATAAAGGTGTTGAAGGCAATATTATTCCAGGGCTAGAAGTCTTTGATTATTATACGGTGGCAGAACCTGATAGAAAGAAAAGATGTATTGGAAATATTGTTCTAAAAGTCGACTTGAATAAATCTGAAAAAGCAAATCAAACAGGTCATAAAGAAAATTTCAATTTAGAAAAAAATGTTGAAGTAGAAACAAATAAATTTGAAACTGAAGTGATTGGCTTTGAGAATCACGGAGGACAAACTTTTGACATAGATTCTCCATTTGGCGAAGTCTTATATGGTAATGGTAATAAATTTGGAGATACAGAAGAGGGGTATTTTAAGCAAAATGTAATTGCAACATATCTTCATGGCCCACTTTTAGCCAAGAACCCTAAAATTAGTGATTATATTATTTCATATTGCTTAGAAAGAAAGTACAATGAAAAAGTAGAGCTTGAAAAACTTGATGATTCTTTTGAAGAAAAATGTAGAGCAAAGTTGCTTGAAAAATTTTTAGGAGAAAAGAAATAAAAGATAAAATAGTTTTTGAAATTGTGCTATCCAAAGCATTCACCTAAAATAAAATTGTAAAAAAATGGATACTAAAATACCGAAGATCTTTGACTTTTTCGGCATTTTGTGTTATAATTAATTGACTTTGATGTAAGGAGGATCAAAGTATAATTTGCTAAAATTTATACAGTACAAACAGTACAAGAAAAGCAAAAGGAGCAAAACAAAATGAGTAAAATTTCTAAAATCCGGGAATGTTGGATTCCGCCAGTTGAGCATAGCAATCGACAATTGCTTTATTCTGCATCTGGCGATCTGCTGGAGGGTTCAGTGAAAACAAGATTGGAATATCTTGATGAAACTGAATATGATATCCAACATATGCAGTTTCCGCTGTTGGATGTGATTAGGGAAAGGCATGAATTTGCCACATCCGATGATCCACGGTGGAAAGACAAACCTTTCGGAGCAGTTAACACTGTCGAGAAGGCGGGGTGCTTAGCATTTACGGCATACAATATGCTGTATTTACTGGGACTTGAGCAGTATGCATCAATGGAAGAACTCTTGGACACGATTGTCCAAAAGGGTTACAGAGTGTGGAAGTTTGAAAATTGTAAGGAGTATCTTAGCTGGCCCAAAATTACTTTGAGTCAGATTAAGAAAAAGTATGCTACTAGGGAAGTGAAAAAATGCACTTCTCTCGAAGAAGTGTATCAAATTCTCGGTAAGCCCGTTGGCATCGGCGGGTATATGTACTTCCTAGACGAGCTAATTGCTTTAGAGGCTGACGTTAAGCCTTATGAAGATACTCGGCTATGGACAGTTCAAGAAATGCTTGAAAACCTCAAAGCTGGCTATCCCGTTCCCATAAGGGTTGGGAATGCTACTTATAGAAATGACGAAACCCTTAAAGGAGGGCATTATGTCATTCTTGTGGGGTTCAGGAACGGAAGAGCTGTGACTGTTGACAATGCGGTCATAGGTGGAATCTATGAGTGCCCTATCGAGCAGTTTTTCAAAGCTGTGATAGAGGACAAGAAGAAAGTGTCCGGTTGGAACACCAGTGACATGCCGAAAATAATCTAAAGATCCTCAAACCGCACCCCGTTTATTGGGGTGCGGTTACTTAAAATATAAGGAATCCTAACTTTAGAATAAAAATTTTTTAATCTAAGCGTTTTTCTAATACAATTTAATAATTGAGTGTAACACACTATCATCTTGACTTTTTAAAACAACAGTGTACACATCATTGTCTTTATATAAATAAGATTTAACTATATCGCCATATTTTAATTCTCTTTTATAAAGTATTTCAACATTATTTAATTCTTCACCATCATAAACATCTTCTGGCAAAAGTTCATATGCAATGTTTAAATAATTTAAATTATGAACATGCTTGTTTAAATCTAAATCAAACCTACGTATTTTGTATGTATCTGCAGCAATTGGAGTAGATGTAGGCTGAGCTAACTTAGGAACATCAGTAATTCCAAAAACAGATTCATCATGGAATCCACCATAAATTTCTTGCAAATTATCCGGCATTTTGGCAATTTTTCCTTTTGTGGTATCAACTAAACACCATTTAGAAGTAGCAATTGCACATAGTTCACCTTTTTCATTAAATACTTTAAAATCTCTTAATACAAATATTTTTGTAACAAGTCTGCCCCAGGTTTGAATCCTAATATTTTCTTCTCCACCAATTCTCTTTAGAACTTTTAGTTTCCAGTTTAAAAGTACCCAAGTCAAATTGTATTTTGAAATGTCTGTGAATGTAAAATGCACATATGCACTGTGTCTTCCTGCAATATTTTCTAAAATAGATAATATTGATTTATTTGTTAAAACATCATGAATTCCAGTTTGTGCAAAGCTGGTTGTGTATGTATCTTCAAAAATTCCATTTTCTAATTTTGGTTCTGATAACATTTTTGCCTCCTATAATACTAATCATCAATACATTTTTTCAGTGCCTATCTAAAAGCGTAAGCCACATATATTGGTGTGTTTTATTAATGAATAAACTTATTATACCACAACTTTACAAAATGTGCTATAATAGTGTAAAATTTTTAATTTATGCTAAAGAACATATAGTGCCCTATGTATAAAAGTGAATTGTAACACTTTAGCAAAAAAATTATAAGAAAAGGTAAAATAGGATGATAGAAAAAATAAAAGAACTAGAAAAATGTGAAATTTGTCCAAGAAAATGTAAAGTAAATAGATTAAAAGAAGAAAAAGGCTTTTGTAATTTAGGTTCTGAAGTAAAAGTTGCCTTAGTTTCATCTCACGACTTTGAAGAGCCTTGTATAAGTGGCATTGGAAAAGATACAAAATCATCTGGAACAGTATTTTTTAGCAACTGTAATTTAAAATGTGTATTTTGTCAAAACCATGAAATTAGCCAGGAAGGAAAAGGCAAAGCTATAACAATAGAAAGGCTGGCTGAAATATTTTTAGAAGAGCAAGAAAGACAAGTAAATAACATAAATTTAGTAACCCCTACAATGTATGCATATCAAATAATAGAAGCTATAAAAATAGCCAAAGCAAAGGGGTTGCATATTCCTATAATATATAATTCAAATGGTTATGAAAATGTAGAAACCTTAAAAGCGTTAAATGGATATATTGACGTATATTTGCCAGATTTAAAATACTATGCGGATGACTTGGCTATAAAGTATTCATCTGCTCCACATTATTTTGAAATAGCTACAAAAGCAATAAAAGAAATGTATAACCAAGTTGGCGGACCAGTATTTGATGAAAATGGCATAATACAAAAAGGAGTAATTATTAGACATTTAATTTTACCTAATCATGTACAAAATACAAAAAGAATTTTAAAATGGATAAAAGAAAATATGCCCAAAGACATATATGTAAGTGTAATGGCACAATATTTTCCAACATTTAAAGCAAAAAACATGGAAAATATAAATAGAAAAATAAACTTAAAAGAGTATAGAGAAGTAGAAAATTATTTATATGCGTTAGATTTAGAAAATGGTTATATGCAAGATTTAGGTAAGCATGAGGAAGAATATGTGCCAGAATTTGATTTTAGAGGTGTGGAAAAGGAATAATTGTAAAACTGAATTCCAGCATAAATTTATGATTAAAGGTGTAAAAAATTATGAATTATTCATAACTAGAAACGTAAAAAATGAGAAATTGTTGAAAATTTAAGAAAAAGGGTATATAATGTATCCACTTAAGACCTTGGTCTAAATTCAAATGCACTTGCATTTGAAAAAAATTATAAGGAGTGAATTGTATGTCTACTGAAGAAATGCGGAAACTGAATGCTGACGAACCTAAGGAGGAGATGCAAAATGGTAAATATCGAGAGATATATACCGAAGAAGAGAAAAAAGTTTATCAACGGCGCGACAAACTCGACTCACTTTATTATCTTAGAAGTATGATGCAGAGTTTAGAGGGAGTCAATATCATCATTGAAAACAGGATGAAATTTTATGAAGAATATCATCTTGATTTGCAAGAGTATGTTCTTTGGGGCAGATATTTGCTCACATATAGAGGAACAATTCAAGAAATCGACCAAGAATACCTTCTTGGGAAAAAAGTTGATATCACAACATTGGCCGATTTTATGAAAAGTGTTTCTTCTCTCAGAACAGAACCTTTGGTGGCTTTTCCGCCAAGAGGATGCTTTTGCGCCGAATGCCATGGACTGATAACTTTTGAAGATGTCAAAGAAGGCAACTTCGACTTTAAAATCAATAAGTTCGTGCACAAAACCCACAAAAAACAAAATTGAATTGGCAAGGCAAAATGCACATGTGTGAGGCGAAAGTTTTGCTTTCGGCAACACACAACATCCTTATAAAAGCAAAGGCTACTATCTAAATGTAGGTAGTAGCTTTTGCTATTAAATATAGGAAAAATAAGCTTGTGACTCGTAAATGAAAATGTCTCAATTTTTTAACTCGTTCGTAAGTGAAAATGTCTTAATTTAATTTGTTTAAT
>CALXZV010000087.1 GCA_944393335.1 uncultured Clostridia bacterium
TAAATAAAAAAATAAAAAATTTTTTTTGAAAAATCTATTGACTTTTGTTAGCAAGTTTATGTGAACATAGAAGAAAAACTATGCTTTTTAGACGTATGCAAAATGTCTAATTGGCATAGTTTTTTTGCGTTTTCTCAGTTGAAGACGAACATAATTCAAAAAAGTGTGTCAAGCAGAATTATCACAATTGATAAATTGAATAAGTTGTCAAACAGAACCGTCCCAATTGACAATTGACAACATGAATAAAGATAACAAGGAGGAAAATTTAAAAGTATGAAAAAACTAAATAAAAAGCAAAGACTTATAATTTTAATATCAGTTATTACAGTTATAGTAATTATTGGAATAGTAGTAGGGGCAAATGTAATAAAAACTAATATTGCTAATGGAGAATATAACTCATCAAATAGTGACTCAAATGATGGAAATTTACTTTCGAAATATATTAAAAAAGGAATAACTTTAGGAGGAGTGACAGGAACACTAGAAAGTTTAAATACTTTTGATGCTACAGCCACAGCAGAAGATATTGCCTATGGCAAAACTGCATATGTTAAAGGAGAGAAGATAACAGGAACATATAGGACATTAAAAGATTTAGAAATAGGAGATTATGTAGCATATAAGCCGGACCAAGCTAGCAATTATTCACTTAGCTCATCTGCCAGTGGTTATACTACTAACCAAACTGTACCACAAGAAAATTTAAATTGGAGAGTTTTAAGCATCAATGATGATGGAACAGTGGATTTAATAAGTTATATGCCAACAAGTACGAGCATATATTTTGAAAGTGCAAAGGGCTATAATAATGGAGTATATATACTAAACGATATAGCAGCAAAACAATATAGTAATAGTAGTTTAGGTGTCACTGCAAGAAGTTTAACAATTGAAGATATAGAAGCGGGAATGAATGAAAGTGGATTAGATAATGCATATACATATACAAGTCCAGATTCTGGTATATTATTAGGGCAGACAAAAACGTATACAGATTCAAGACTGATATATTATCCTAAATTGTATGCACAAGAAAATGGTTCTGGAATAGATTTATCTTTAACTAATGATCCAAATTCAATAGTAAAAACAGATGGAATAAAACAAAGTGATAGCTATTATAGTGAACCCGATACAGACGATCCTGCATATACAGTGGCAAATTCATCATTAACAGTAAAACAAACATATTATAATGAGATAATGTATAGTAATTATTATAAAAATAGTATGTTTTATAATTTGATTCATTTAGAAAATGCATATTGGCTTGCATCACGATATGTGCATACTGCCTCTGATCGAGTGAGCTTTGGAATTCGTGTTGTGAACAGTAGTAGTTTAGAGGGTTACTTCTTGTTTAATTCGAGTACTATACCATATAGTAACAATTATTGCCTTCGTCCATTAGTATCTTTAAATGCAACACTAAAAATAGACCATGATGATGGCAAAACCCCTGAAACCGCTTGCCAATTATTGTATTAGCAGATTGATTAGTATATTTTTAAATTTCCCTATTGTTTAAATCTTCTTTTTGTGATACCATAATAATTGAGGAGGAACATTAAATGGCTAAACAAATAGTATATCATGGGAGCTATTGTGAAGTAGAAAATCCTGAAATAAAACAAGGAAAATATACTAAAGATTTTGGAGTAGGGTTTTATTGTACAATTTTAGAAGAACAAGCGGAAAAATGGGCAAAAAAATATGAAACTCCAGTTGTAAATATATATGAATATAATGAAAATCCTAATTTAAACATAAAAGAATTTACAATAATGACAGAGGAATGGCTTGACTTTATTATAGATTGTAGAAGTGGAAAGAAACACGACTATGATATTGTTATTGGAGCTATGGCAGATGACCAAGTTTATAATTACGTTACAGATTTAATGATGGGGCAGATTACAAGAGAAGCTTTTTGGGAATTAGCAAAATTCAGGCATCCAACTCATCAAATAGCTTTTTGTACAAATAGGTCATTAAATTGTTTAAAATTTTTGAAAGCGGAGGAACTAATTAAATGATAGGAGAACCTCAAAAAGAAAATGATTTATTTTTTACATGTAGTTTAATTGAGTATATTGCTAGAAAAACAAAAAATACAAAGAAAGCAATTATTGATAAATTAGGAAAAGAAAATATAGAAAAAATTTATAATTTAGCAGAAGTTTATCATTCTGAAAACATTGATAAAGTATCAGATGAATTTATTGAAAAAGCAAATATTCAAAATGGAAATTATGATATTATTTCAAATTGTAAATACAATGTTCCAACTTATTGGGATATTGGAAAAGTATATAAAAGATTGATTATTATGGTAAATAATGACGAAACAAAGTATATTGATACATTAAGAGAAGTGTTATCTTCGTGGATAATAGAGAAAATAGATAATTATAATAGTAGTATGTATTACGAAAATCCTAGTTATATTTATGAATGTTATAAAGAAGGAAAAGTATTATAAACTTTCTAAATGTCAAATGGGACGGTTCTAAATGACACAAAATAGTGTCATTTAGAACCGTCCCATTTGACAACGTCCTCTTTGACAAGGCTTTCCTATTAAACAAAAATAGACACAAATCGACATAAATAACAAAAATAATTCAAAAAACAACCTGTGGATAATGTGGATAACTCTGTGGATAACTCAAAATAGCGGGATACAAAAGACGAGTTTTACACATATACATAATGCCGAAAAGGTATTATGGAAAGTATCGAAAAAGCCTTACAGTACAGGCGTTTGAAGTCATTGTAAAATCGTAAAAATTATGGAATTAGCTATAAATTAAATAGGTCACAAAAAATTCACAAAAATAATTAGCAATCTCTATTGACTTTTGCTAAAAATGGATATAATATATATGCAGTTAGCAAACAAAAGCAAAGAGTGCTAAAATATTATTAAAAGTAGTGTAGAACTAAATAAATATAGTTAGATGAAACGGCACTTAAAAAGCTTGCTAACAAGAAGGTGATTAAATTGGAGTTAGATGATAGAAAAAAACGTATACTTCAAGCTATTGTTAATGAGTACATTGACACAATAGAGCCTGTTAGTTCATCAAGTTTAATTCAAAAATATGGCTTAGATTGCAGTAGTGCCACAGTAAGAAATGAAATGGCAGAGCTTGAAAAAATAGGCTATCTTGAAAAAACTCATACTTCAAGCGGAAGAGTACCATCAAATAAAGGCTATAGATTTTATGTTGATAAACTTCTTAATGATAAAGATTTAAACATTGATGAAATTAAGTACATTAATTCAAGGCTTCAAAATAAAGTAGATCAAATGGAGGAGCTTACAAAAATTGCTACAAATACAATTTCTGAGGTGACTCATTATACAACAGTTGCAATTGGCCCAAGTGCAAATAGGCAAAAAATTGAAGAAATTAAATTTGTTTTACTTGGCTCGCGTATGCTTATGGCAGTTATTCTTACAGATACAGGTACAATAAAAGAAACGATAATCAAGTTTGAAAAAGATATAACTCAGGAGCAAGTAAATACTTTGAATTTAATATTTAATAACAAGCTTAAAGGTCAATCATTGGCTACAATAGACAAACCAATGGAACAGTATATAATGAGTGAAATGAATTACAGAATTGATGTAATTAAGCCAATAATAGAGCAAATAAGCAAAGCTATTAATGATGAAGAACAGCTTTACTTAAAAGGTGCTAACAAAACTTTTGAAAATCCTGAATTTGAAAGCTCAGAATTTGCAAGGAAGTTTATGAATTTACTTGATAGCAAAAGCTTAATTTTAGATTTACTTGAAAATAGCGAAGATTTTAATGTTTATATAGGTAATGAAGTAAATGGTCTTAAAGATTTTAGTATAGTAACTTTCAAAAATAAAGTTGGTGGCAAAGACTTAGGAACTATAGGAATTATAGGACCAACAAGAATGGATTATTCAAAGGTTATTTCAGTAATGAAATATATTAGTAAAGAATTAAATAAAGAACTTGGTAGTGGAAATAGCCATAAATAGTTAAGCTTTATGCAAGCACAATTTGAAAATTAATTTGAAATATTTTGTGTATGCAGGTTCAATTTGAAAGATAATCTATAAATAGCAAAAGAAAGGAAGTAGCTTATGGAAGAAGAAAAAAATGTAAATAGTGATAATACAAAATTAGAAAATGAGCAAAATGCTAGCCAAAATGTCAAAAATGAAGTACATGAAGAAGCTGATTTAAGTGATGAATTAAAGGCTCTTAAAGAAAAATTGGCTAAGCAAAAAGAAGATCTAGAAGATAAAGATGATAGAATAAAAAGACTTATGGCTGAATTTGAAAATTTCAAAAAAAGAAGTGACAAAGAAAGAACAGGGCTATATAATTCTGTAATGGGTGACGTAATTATATCTTTGTTACCTGTGCTTGACAATCTAGAAAAAGCAGCTAAAACAGAAACAAAGGATGAACAATACAAAAATGGTATTGAAATGGTAGTAAATCAATTTAAAGATGTTTTAAAAAATAATGGAGTTACAGAAATAGAAACAGTAGGCAAAAAGTTTGATCCATCGATTCACGAGGCAGTTAGCTTAGTTCAAGATGACAAACTTGGCGAAAAAGAAATAAAAGAAGAATTTAGAAAGGGCTACATGTTAGGCGATAGAGTTTTAAGACATTCTTTAGTAGTTGTAGCAAACTAATTTAGTTATTAACTTTTTACAATTTATAAAGCAAACTTTAAAATTATTTTATATTTTAAATTTGCATAAAGAATTCAAAAGAAAAAATATTAAATTAAAAGACTATAAAAAATAGGCGAAAGCCTAAAATAAAGGGAGGAAAATATTATGGGAAAAATTATAGGAATTGACTTAGGAACAACAAACTCATGTGTTGCAGTTATGGAAGGAGTAGAACCTGTTGTAATACCTAACTCAGAAGGTAGCAGAACAACTCCATCAGTAGTTGCATTTTCAAAAGATGGTGAAAGATTAGTTGGACAAATAGCAAAAAGACAAGCTGTTACAAATCCAGAACATACAATAATTTCAATAAAAAGAAAAATGGGTACAGCGGAAAAAGTTAAAATAGATGGTGACGAATTCTCACCACAAGAAATATCAGCAATGATACTTCAAAAATTAAAAGCAGATGCAGAAAGCTATTTAGGACAAAAAGTTACACAAGCAGTTATAACAGTACCTGCATACTTCAATGACTCACAAAGACAAGCAACAAAAGATGCTGGTAAAATAGCAGGACTAGATGTTCTTAGAATTATAAACGAACCAACAGCAGCAGCTTTGGCATTTGGTATGGATAAAGAGGATCAAGATCAAAA
>CALXZV010000088.1 GCA_944393335.1 uncultured Clostridia bacterium
AATAATTTTTTATTTAAAATTTATTTATTATTATATCATCAAAAAAAAATTTTTACTACATATTTTTAATAATTTTCGCACTTTTGGTTAAAATATTAAAAATTATTAAAGAAAGGAGTATGTGGCAAAATTTGTTTGCCATTATTAATAAGTATGGATAAAGATAAAAATCTCAAAAATGAAAATAAAGATAGCAATATGGATGCACAATCACTTCAGGAACAGGGCAATAAAGTTAACTCTATTAATTCTAATTCAAAACCTAAATTTGATTATGAACATTCCAATACTCAATCAGCTAATGACAATGATAACACAGCTACTGACTCTAACACTTTCCAGCTTGATCTTGCGGTATTAAATGAAGTTAGCAAAATTGCTAAAATGGGGATGGACTCTATTTCTTACTTAGCACCTAAAGTTTCAGATAAAGAAATGCGAAAAGTCTTAGTTGCTATGTATTCACAATACGGAAACACCCAAAGTCAAATCAATCAACATTTTGAAAAATATGGGGAAATTCCTGACTCTACACCTTTTAAAGATAAAATGATGAGCTTTGCAGGAGTTCAATTTAATACTTTAAGAGATAGGAGTAATTCTCATATTGCAGAAATTATGATTCAAGGAACTTTAATGGGAGTAATTGAATGTCAAAAAATTTTAAATTGTGGATTGGATGTTCAAAAAAGTACAACTGAATTAATTAAAGATTTTAACAAATTTCAAAGAGAAAATATTGATAAACTAAATGCTTTTTTATAATTTTTTCAGTTGGGGACGGTCCTTTTTTGAAAAAATTGTAGGTTGTTGTCAGTTGGGACAGTTCTATTTGACACGTTTCTGTGTCAAATAGAACCGTCCCAACTGACATTTTTCGATTTAGGACCGTCCCCAACTGAAAAATATTTTTAATCTAGTTTTGCACCGCAACTTGTGCAATATGTTGCATCTAATGTGTTTTCTGCACCACATCTCTTGCAATATTTTTTTGAGCCTGCCGCTACTGTTGAATTTACTATATTGTTTGTATTTTCTGGCTTTACTGTTTCTTGCACTACATTATTATTTATATTAGATGTCGTTTGTTCATTATTTACCGGCTGACTATTATTTATATTATTATTTACTGTATTTGCTCCAACAACAGTGGCATTTGTTTGTACTTGGCCAGCTGTTCCTACAGTTGCATTTACATATGCTCTAGGTTCTTTTTCTTCTTCTAAGTCTCTATAGAATGCAAGTATTGAGAATGTGATATATGGCATTAATATAATTGATCCTGCATATGATGCAATTGATGCAAGTAAAGTGCTTGCTATTCCTAATACACCTGATACAAATGCTATTAATATTGACCATCCTATAAATGATAACATTAGGCAGAATAATCTTCCTCTATTGCCTGTCATTAATCTTTCACTTTCTAGTACTGCATCTTTTGCCTCTATTCCTTCATTTTTTACTGCAATATAGTATGATAATGCATACAATAAAGATTTTCTAACAAACATAACTATAAATACTATATAAACAATAAATACTAACAAAAATCCAATTACAAATGCTACAGATACCCCTGCAATAGCTCCAACTAGCGCTGAACTAGCATAGTCATCATAGTACTGATTATAGTCATCTTCATACCAATCCTTTAAATATGGATAATCATCATAGTCATAATCATAGTCATAATTATAATCATAGCTATAGTCATATGGTGCATAACTTCTTGCAAAATAGTCTTTACTTGAAGTATTTAATGTTGTATTTAATATAGATGTCATTGCTGATGAATACATTGCTACGCCAAAAGATATTAGTACTATCATAGTTATAACAAAAATTAATATATATACCCAACATTTTTTGATAATATTCCACGCTAGTTTCCAGCTATATCCAAAATGTTTAAATCCTACTGTTAAGAAATCTGTTGGTTCTATTTTTTCTCCATTTTTTAAGTGATAATATGAGTATGCTAATCCATATGATAAAGCTGGTCCTATTACAATTAATGCTATAGATAATATTCCAAGAGTAAAACTAGATAATATATTAATTGCTATTAAAATTACTGTATAAATTAGTGATATTAAAAGTGCTGTTTTCCACTTTCCTGTAAGTGATTCTCTTGCCTCTTTTCTTGCTTCACTTGCTCTAATCATTTAATTTACCTCCCCTTTTATAGTTTAATAATTTATTTAAACTACACTTAAATATTTTTTTAATATAATTATATTTTACATTAATAAAAAATAATAATCAACATTTTTCGACATTTTAAATTGTAACTCGGAAGTTATTCAAATATTTCTCCTGCTTGCAATTTATTTCCATTTAAGAAACTTTTGTAATCCATCTTCTTGGCGTTTTCTCCTTGAAGTTCTAGGACTTTTATAAAACTGTCTCCTGTTTTTATAAATATGCCCTTTTTATTATCTGCAAAGGCTATTGTTCCTACTTCTAATTTTTTCATTCTGCCTTCATATTCTTTTATTTCTGGAAATACTTTTGCTAACTCCTCTATTGATACTGTTTCAACTTTCCAAAATTTTATTTTTTTACCATTTAAGAAAGAATATGCGCCCATTATAGGATTTAGACCTCTTACTAGATTTTTTATTTCTCTTGATGAGTTATTCCAATTTATTTTTGCCATTTCTTTATCAAGCATTGGAGCTAAAGTAAAGTTTTCTCCTTGCTTTTCTGCTCCAACACTTTTTTTAACTTCTTCTAGTATTTCACTATTTGCTTCACAGCAATTATTTTCTTGAGCTACATTTTCTGCATTTAAATTATTCGAATTATCGTTTTTCACATTTTTTCTTTGCTTGTTCGTGCTTTCTTCTTTCTCAATTTGTTCTTTTGCCTTTTCTATTTTTTCAATAGTTTTTACTAAAAGTTTTGCACCCATTTTAGATAGTCTATCCCACAATTCACCTGTAGTTTCGTCTTCTCCAATTTCTGTTTCTTCTTTTAAAATCATATCTCCAGTGTCCATGCCAACATCCATAAACATTGTAGTTATTCCAGTTTTTTTATCGCCATTAAGCACAGCCCATTGAATTGGAGCAGCTCCTCTATACTTAGGTAATAGTGAGCCATGAACATTGATTGCTCCATACTTTGGAATATCTAATAATTCTTTTGGTAAAATTTTTCCATATGCAACAACACATAGTAAATCAGGATTTAATGATTTTATTTCTTCTATAAATTCTGTATTATTTCTTACTTTTGTCGGTTGATAAATTTTCAAGTTTTTCTCTAATGCAAATTCTTTTACAGGAGAAGCTATCATTTTCATTCCTCTGCCTTTGGGCTTATCTGGATTTGTTACAACAGCTAAAATTTCATTTTTGCTATTGTAAACCGCTTCCAATGATTCTTTTGCAAAGTCTGGGGTTCCCATGAAAATTATTTTCATTTTTAAACGTTTCCTTTCTCTGGTTCTATATACTCCAAAGTACCCGGTTCCATAATATCCACAAACAACTTTCCATCTAAATGATCTATTTCATGTGCTAAAGCTTGAGCCAAAAGTTCCTTACCTTTTATAGTTATTTTTTTTCCATTCTCATCTAAAGCTTTAACGGTAACTTCCATTGGTCTAACTACTTTAGCAAATTGATTTGGAAAACTTAGGCATCCTTCTTCTACTTCTTGCTCGCCTTTTGCTTTAACAATAACGGGATTTACAAGTTTTAAAGGTTTATTGCCATCGTATAAATCTATAACTACAAGTCTTTTTAGTATTCCCACTTGTACTGCAGATATTCCAACGCCATTTGATGCATGCATTGTTTCAAGCATATCATCTAAAAGTTCTCTAATTCTATCATCTATTGTTTCAACTTCTCTTGATTTTTTTCTTAATATTTCGTCACCATTTTTTCTAATTTCTCGTATTGCCATGATTCTCCTCCTCTTATTAGCACTATAAAGATAAAACTATCCGTTGGAAAAGAATTGCTGTTTTCCAACTCTACAACATATTGTTTGGGTTCAGCTCAATATTAACCCTCGCCGTCTTTGTTTTCATATTCAAAAATGTATCGTATGCATCTGTGAGTAAGTTATTTACTCTATCATCATATTTGCATTTTATAAGCATACGCCATCTATATCTATCTTTAATTTTATCTATTGGCGATGGCACTGGGCTATATAAAAGTAATCCAAACTTTTCATTTATTACTCTTTGTTTTAAATATGTGTGCAAATCTTTTGCAACTTTTTTTAGTTCTAGCATATTTTTTGCAGACATATCTATTACTATTATATCGCAAAATGGCGGATATTTCAATTGTTTTCTTAGTTCAATTTCGGTATTATAAAATAAATCATAATCTTGAGCTTTTGAATATTCTATTGCATAATTATCCGGATTATATGTTTGAATAATTACTCTTCCTTCATACTCTCCTCTTCCTGCTCTACCCGCAACTTGGGTTAATGTTTGAAATGTTCTTTCATTTGCTCTATAATCGCCAAAATTCAAACTACTATCTGCTGCTACAACGCCAACTAAAGTAACATTTGGGAAATGGTGTCCTTTTACAACCATTTGTGTTCCAATTAAAATATCTATATTTTCATTTCTGAATTTATCTAATATTTCTTCATGAGAATTCTTTTTTGAAACTGTATCCACGTCCATTCTAATTGTTGTGGCTTCTGGGAAAAGATTGTGTACCTCATCTTCTAACCTTTGAGTTCCTGCTCCAAAATATTTTATATTTTGGCTGTGGCATTCTGGGCAAGTTTTTAAAACCTTCTCTTCATAACCACAATAGTGACATTTTAGCTTATTTTCGTTTTTATGATAAGTCATTGTGATATTACATCTTTTACATTTGACTGTGTATCCACAATCTCTGCACATAATGAAGGTTGAAAATCCTCTTCTATTTAAAAATAAAATAGTTTGAGTTTTGGTTAATAAATTTTTTTCAATTTCTTCTTTTAAAGGCTCACTTATCATTGATTTATTGCCATTGGCTAGCTCTTGTCTTAAGTCAACCACTTTAACAGCTGGTAAATTTGCATTATTCGCTCTTTTTGTAAGAGTTAAAAGTGTCATTTCTCCATTTTGTGCTTTATAGTATGATTTCATGTCTGGTGTGGCACTACCAAGTAAAAGAGGAATATTATTTGATTTTGCCAAATATTCAGCCACTTCTCTAGCATCATATCTTGGACTCATTTCAGACTGATAAGATTCGTCATGCTCTTCATCAATAATTATTAGTCCCAAATTTACAGCTGGTGCAAAAATTGCAGACCTTGCTCCAATTATTATTTTAGCTTTTCC
>CALXZV010000089.1 GCA_944393335.1 uncultured Clostridia bacterium
TTAAATACATCATAAGAGCATTTTCTCTTGCCTTTGGAAAAGAGTTTCCTTTGCCAAGTTCATGTTCCAAAATTGCCCTGTATTCAGGTGGCTCATTAACTAAAACATTTGCAATGTTATTAAGTGTAGATACGTCATCCGCTTCCATACCAAATGAAATAGTATCTACTATGCCTAATTCATTTAATATTTTTACAGCACCACTTGCAAAATTTTCTGCACTAGAAATACTATAGATTGTTGGTAATTCTATAACTAAATCGGCATCTCCATTTAAAGCCATTTTTGTTTTTTCCCATTTATTTATAACTGATGTATTTCCTCTTTGAGTAAAGTTTCCTGTCATAACAGCCACGACAAAATCGGCACCAGTTTGTGCCTTTGTATTTTGAATGTGATAACTATGACCATTGTGAAATGGATTGTATTCTGCTATTATGCCTACAACTTTGCTCAACTTTATTTGCCCCCTTCGCTTAATATTTTTTGTTATATTTTTGAGACACTATTCAAAATTATCTTTCTATTGAGAAAGAAAACCATAATTTTCTTTTAATTTTTTTGCTTTTTTAGTCCCCTCTTGAACCTTTTATAATTTACTGATATAATATCACAAAGTTTGAATTTTAGCAATAATTGTAAAGTATATTTTAAGGTTACAATTCATACTTAAAATGCTTTAGTACATAAAATAATATGAATTGTAACTAAGAAATTTAGAAGTATTAATAATGAAAGGAATTAAATTCATGGAAAAAGTTACAATATATACAGACGGAGCTTGCTCTGGAAACCCAGGTCCTGGTGGTTGGGGTGCAATACTCATGTATAATGGAAACAAAAAGGAATTATCTGGCGCAATCAAGGATACAACAAATAATATAATGGAAATTACAGCTGTATTAGAAGCACTTAAAGTGCTTAAATTTCCTTGTGAAGTTGATTTATATAGTGACAGCGCTTATGTAGTAAACTGCTTTAATCAAGGTTGGATATATAATTGGCTAAAAAAGGGCTGGAAAACTGCTGGTGGTGAACCTGTTAAAAATAAAGAATTATGGGAAGAATTATATAGTCTTACTCAAACTCATAAAGTTACTTTTCACAAGGTAAAAGGTCATGCAGATAATGAATTTAATAATAGATGTGATGAACTTGCAAGAAATGCTATTGATAGCGTTAGGTAAGTTTAAATTTTCATACTGCGTTATTGTGGTTGATTTAAAAAGTTAACTTAAGGACAATCAAAATGTTTATGAAGATTTAATTTGGAGGTAAATTAAAAATGCGCATAGGAATAGATATTGATGGAGTTTTAACTAATGTTGAAAGATTTCAACTAGATTATGGTTCGAAATTTTATTCAAAATATAATAAATATGTTGTAAATCCTAAAGGTTATGAACCTTATGAAGAATTTGGCGTTAGTACTGAGTTAGATGATGAGTTTTGGGATGAATACTATTTTTACTATCTAAAAAATTATCCTGCTAGAGATTTTGCAAGTGAAATAATAAAAAAATTAAAAGATGAAGAAAATGAAATATACATTATAACTGCAAGGCATGGAGAGCCTAGAATTAGTACTGAAGAAATCGAAAGCATAACAAAAAATTGGCTTGACAAAAATGGCATTATTTATGATAAGTTAATCTTTTCTCCTGAAGATAAATTAGAAACTTGTCTAAATAATAAAACTGAAGTTATGATAGAAGATAAACCTGAAAACATACGCAAGCTTTCTACAAAAATTCCTGTTATATGTTTTCATTCAGAGTACAATGCAGATTGTGTTGGAGATAATATTTATACTGCTTATTCTTGGTATGATGTGTATCACAAGATAAAAACAATTTATTTGTAACCTGCATTATAAATAACAAGCATAACGGGTTAACTTATAATCTTTAATTATAACTTTAGCATTATTAGCACGTTTTGACAACTTGTCGGCGTCGACAAAATGTTCAAACTCACTAATATTGCTATTTTTGCATGCTTCTTTTGCTTTATTTATTACGTTTTCAAATTTTCTCCATTCCTTATAGTCTAAAACATTTTGCAGTTCCCTTGCATACCAAAATTCAACACCGTTTTCGTCAATATGTTTTATTTCTTCAAATGATGCATTATTCTTATCAATATCTTTCAATAATTTCACCTCCCTTTTTATTTTTATTAACTAAATATCATTATAAAACAAATGTATCAAATTTTCAATATATAATAATATTTTTTTTAAATATAATAAAAAAAGAGAATGTATTAACTTTTAGTATAATACATTCTGTTTTACTGGCTAACCTATCTGTTTGATGGCGTTCGAACCAAAACATTATTGGAGCCTACAACGGGAATCGAACCCGTGACCTCAGCCTTACCAAGGCTGCACTCTACCGACTGAGCTATGTAGGCAAATATATCTAAACTGCATATATTGCAGTTGAATTTTCTTGTTGAATAGAAAAAATTGTTTTTTCCTATTCAACAAAAAATTATGTTTGAGCATCAAAATTTGATTTATGAAATCATCTCATTTCCCAAATTTTTTATAGTTTTCTTTCTAATTCTTTGAATTGCATTATCTATTGATTTTACTGGTGAATTAAGTTCTTCTGCAATTTGTATGTATGATTGACCTTCAATAAATTTTGAAAGCACCTGTTTTTCAAAATCGCTTAAAGATTCTGAAATAGTTTTTTCTATTGTTTTATAATATTCATTTTTAGTTACTGTGTCAAGTGGGTCTTCTACTGGATTTGCATCCAATACTTCAATTAATTGTCCTTCTTCATCTCCGTCTTCATTTTCATAATTTGATGAATTTAAAGACAAATACGAATTAAGAGGCATATGCTTTTGTCTATTTGAACCTTTTATTGCAGTAATCACTTGTCTTTCAATACAAAGGTTAGCAAATGTTTTAAATGAATTTTGCTTTTCTTGGTCAAAATCTCTAATGGCCTTATAAAGACCAATAAGACCTTCTTGAACTATATCCTCTTTTTCAGCTCCATTTAAATAATATTTGCTTACTTTCATATTCACAACATCTTTGTATTTGTTAATTAAAAACTCCAAAGCCTCTTTATTATTGGCTTTCGCTCTTTTAACAATTTCTTCATCTGTCATATTCTCAAATATTTCTTTTGAAAAGAAAACGTTGCCTTTTGCCATTCTAAATGTATACCTCCAATGTTTTACCTTTGTATTATATTGATAAAAAGGCTTAATGTCAATAATTTTCACAATAGTTTTAAAATTTTTTTATTTCTATAGTAACGCAAAACCACTTTTGAGGAAATCCCCAAAAGTGGTTTGCTAATAATAAGTAGTTTGTTTGAGTTTTATTGAACAATCATTGTTTCTAAAAAGTTACTTAGCAGCTTTTTGTGTTACATCGTCAGGCTTGCTTGATTCTTCTGTTTTAGAAACATCCGAGTCATCAGTCTCTTCGTCTTCTTTTCTGAGTGCTCCAAGACCAGCACCAACGGCTTTAGAAAGATCCTCCACTTCTTTTACAACCGGTCTACCATTTAGGGCCTGGTTTTCAGTATTAAGAACCTTCATAAGAGCCGGGAACTGAGAAAGAGTGTCAATCAGCACATTACCAGTGCTTGAGCCATTCGCTCCAGGAACGCTTCCTCCACCAATATTGATGAACTCAGCATTCTGGCCGACATTAGCCATAATCTCTGCCTGTGCAGTTGCAATCTTAATCTGAGCATCAGTTTGAATTTTGAGCTTTTCAATTTCGTAGTTGACTCTTTCATTCGAAGCACGGGCCTCAGCAAGTTTCCTTTCGCCTTCAGCTCTGGCCAGAAGTTTTGCTTTTTCACCTTCTGCTTCTGCGAGCATATCTTGCTTTTTGCCTTCAGCAATCGCCAAAAGTCTTGCTTTTTCTGCATCAGCGGCAGCTTGACCTTCTGCACGAGTCTTAGCAGCTTCTGCTTCAGCTGCCTTTACAACAGCTTCTGCATCACTAGCAGCCACCTTAGCTCTAGCCTCAGCCTTGGTAGTATCTACATCAGCTTCACCTTGTGCTTTCTTACGAGCAGCATCAGCTTCACGCTCAGCAACCTGAATCTTTGCGTCAGCAGCAATAGCTTGAACATTAGCTTCTGCCTCTGCATTGACTTTCTTAGTTGCTTTTTCAGCCTCAGCTCTAGTAATCATAACTTCACGCTCTTTTTGAGCAGCAAGGTTTGCCTGTTCCTGACGGGTAATTTCGACTGCGCCTTTTTGAACTTCAACATCCTTTTGACGAACTGTTCTTTGAAGTTCTTCAGCGATGGCAGCATCAGCATTTGCAGTGTCTGTCTCGATTTTATTTTGAGCGATTTTAACATCGGTTTCTTTTCGTTTTTCCGCCTGTCTTTGCTCAGCATCCATCGAAGCAATTGCAGACTCTTGCTGAGCTTGTGCTTCAGCAATTTCCGCCTCTTTCGAAGCTTGTGCTTTCTTTTGACGAGTAATTTTGTCGACCTCAGCTGTTTTGATTTCAGCTGCCTGCCGCTTTTCAGCAGCATCAATAGCAGCAATGTTATCAAAATAGTGGTTATAATCAGTAACGTCCTGAATATTCAGAGAAACAAGCTCCAAACCCATATTAGCAAACTCATCTGCAACTCCCGCTTGAATTTGCTTCTTGAATTTTTCTTTGTCCCTCAAAATCTCTTCAGGAGTCATCGATGCAACCACATCTCTAACTGTACCCATAAGAGTCAATTTGACGTCATCAATAATCCCTTGTTTACCTCTTTCTTTGAAAGAAGTAATGGCCACACGCAATTTTTCTTCGTCATCAATATTTGGTCTAATTTGCGCAGTCCAATCGCAAATGATTGGAACAGCAGTAGATGTTTTGATTTCGTCCTCATCAGCTCTAACGGTCAGCATGCATAAGTCAAAATCACTTGCTTTCCGAAAGATTGGAATGACAAAAGCTCCTCCTGAAACCTTGATAATAGGCTTTTTGCCACCAGTGATGATAAGAGCCTTATCAACATCAACTACCTTATAAATAGATTTGAGGAAAAGGATGAGCACAACCAAAACGACAAAGGCTATAACCACAGGAATAACAATGTTTAAAATATTACTCATAGCAGTTTCTCCTATTCTAATTTTCTCTACAAACTACTTACTATTATTTCTTTGTCTACACCTCCTACATAATTATACGATTGAAGTTATCAACAAAACTCGGGTTACATTATATCATGCTTTACTCCACATTGCAAGTATTCTGTAAA
>CALXZV010000090.1 GCA_944393335.1 uncultured Clostridia bacterium
TTCCACTAAATAATCCTCCTTTATTTTATTTCAAAAGTGAAATAAGATTTGTATGGTTGTAATTTACATTTTCCTTTGACTTCATTTGTTTGACTATCTATGTATAATTTTGGCTTAACCTCTTCTGTTGTTTCAGGGTCAATAATTGTAAACGCTCTTTGTAAGTTTGGCGTATAATTAAAGTCCTTCATTTCAAATGGAGTTTCTGAATAAACTGTGTCAAATTTAACTGGAATAGGTCTTTTAGATATTTTTAATTTATTATCTTTAAGTAATCCCATATTGACAACAACCTTATCTTGCCCAAAAGATAATATGACTAAGTCTTCTCCTTCTGGCTCTGGATAATCAACATAAAAGGTCTTTTTTTTCATGTTGCCATTCATTTCTTCAGAGTACACTAATCTTTCAACAGTATATTTAGGATACTGCTTTTGTAATTCCTTGGCTGTTTTGTTAATTCTGTATATAACTGTGTTTACACCTTGCGGATCAGTTATACTAAAACTTTTACCTTGAAATTCATCAGTCATCTTAGCACCTCTTTCCTTTATTTCTCATTAGTTCAACAATTTTATTATACTACATTATGTATAATATGTCAACTAAATCATTAATTCAATTTATTTTAAGCGGTATCTTTACTTAAACATTAATTTATATATCGTTTTTGTCAAATTTTTTTGAAAATGGTAACTATTTAACCAACTTTTGCATCTAATTCTTTTAGTTCTTTATATATTTTTTCCTGCTGTTCTGTTAATTTTTTAGGAACGACTATTTTAGTAATAATATAAAAATTGCCTCTATTTCCTCTTCCAAATTTATATCCTTTACCTTTTATAGTAAATCTTTCTCCACTTTCAGTTCCTTTTGGGACTACTAGTGAAATTTCGCCGTCTATAGACTGCAAATTCAATTTTGTACCTAAAGCTGCTTGCCATGGAGTTATTGAGATTTCAGTATAAATATCTGCACCAACTAATTTAAACTCTTTTGTATTAGTAATTTTTACTTTAACTAGCAAATCTCCTCTATCTCCGTTATTTTTGCCTGGCTTGCCTTGTCCAATAAACCTAATTTTATCTCCATCTTGAATTCCTGCTGGAATATTTAAGTTGAATGTTTTTGTTTTTCCGTCTACAGCTAGCAATTTTAGTTTTTTAGATGTTCCATTAAAAGCCTCTAAAATATTTACTTCAACCTCTGTTTCAATATTTTCTCCAATTATAGGCTCATTTGACTTTTTAGGTGGTTGCGCTTTTGGAGTAATCACACCAAATAAAATGTCTATAATCTTTTCTTTGAAAGATTTTTTTACTTCTCTATTTTTATTTTGTAGTCTTTTCTTTCTTTCTGTGTATATAAACCAATTTCTATCATATCTTTTTCTAGACTTTGGGTCTGATAAAATTCTATATGCTTCATTTATTTCTTTAAACTTTTCTTCTAGTACGCTATCCCCTGCATGCATATCTGGATGGTACTTTTTTGCCTGCTCCCTATATGCAAATTTTATTTCATCTAGCGTAACTTTATTCGTATTTAGTCCAAGTATATTATAGTAATCCTTAAAACTCATTTAACATCCTCCACTCTGTTAAATATGCGCAAAACATATTTTATTTAAAGTAGCAAATGCCATTTTATTTAATTTTGCATTATGCTTAATGCTGTTAAAATAAATGGCATTTTTATTATATCATATATAATTTCAAATTTCATTAGTTTTAAGGAAATTTTATAGAAAGATTTAGCTTTGGAAATGGATTCCACAAAAGCAACTTTTAAAATTATTTTATTGGTACTAATTATTATTCATAAGCAAATAGTTTCTTGTTTTTATGCTTTCTTCAATAATCACTTTTCCCTTATCAATATTTATTTTTAAAGTATAATCTATGTTTTTTATAATTGCTTTATCTAAGCTTTCAAATGCTAAATTTCTTAATTCTTCTGCACTTTCGTAGCTTCTTGTTTCATCAGTCTTATCAGCAACAAAAAGTATTTTTTGAAGCAAAGTCATATTTTCTTTTCCTGTTGTATGGCAAGCTATTGCTGTACACATTTCATCATCAAAATCATATTTTTTCTTTGTCATGTCAGCTGCTATTTTTCCATGCAATATTTGTGGTATAGCTTTTTCTGTTTCTGTAATTCTTATTTTATTTTTCTTAACATAATCAAGCATTTCTTCATCTGTCATTTCTTTTGCCATGTCATGCACTAAGCCGATTAATTTTGCTCTTTTTACATCTCCACCGTATTTTATGGCAAGTTTTTCACACATATTCATTACGCCAATGCTGTGCGCATACCTTTTTTCGGTCAATTTTTCTTTAATTTCTTCTTTTAATAATTCTAAATCTTCTACCATTTTTCATTCCTTCTTTTTTGTTTTCAACATAATTGGAAAAGAATTGCGCTATTATTTTTCAATTTATTCCAATGCTAACTTAACTAATTGGTCTAAAAGCTCCGAATATTCCAATCCTTCATGCTCCCATAATTTTGGGTACATACTGATTGATGTAAATCCCGGCATTGTATTTATTTCATTTAAATATACTTTGTTTGTGCCTTTTTCTACAAAGAAGTCTACTCTAGCGAGTCCGCTTCCATCAACTGCCTTAAAAGCCTTAACAGCAAGTCTTCTTATTTCTTCTATTGTTTCATCTGGTATAGATGCTGGTATTACAGTTTTTGACTCACTATTATTGTATTTTGCATCATATGTATAAAAATCTTCTGCAGATAATATTTCACCAACACTTGATGCCAAAACTTTATCATTTCCCAGTACAGCACATTCTACTTCTTTTCCTACAATTGCTTCTTCTATTAAAACTTTTTTATCATACTGGCTTGCAGTTTGTATAGCTTTAATAAGTTCAGCACCATTATTTGCTTTTGTTACACCAACTGATGAACCTGAATTTGATGGCTTTACAAATACAGGGAAGCCTAGTTTTTTCTCTACTACATCTATTATTTCATCATTTTTTAATTCTGTTTCTTCTAAATCATCATCTACATATGTATTTTCATTTTTTATATACACAAACCTCGCCATATTTATTTTTGCATTTTTAAGTATATATTTTGTGTATACTTTATCCATACAAACGCTTGATGCAAGGACTTTACAACCAACATAAGGTATTTTTAAAAGTTCTAACATTCCTTGTATAGTGCCATCTTCTCCATAAAGGCCATGTAATACTGGAAAAACAACATCTACCTTTTGTAACTCTTCTACAATGTTTTTTATCCTTTTTCCACCCGTTAGCCATTCACCATTTTTGGCAATTTCAATTTTATGTATTTCATATTTTCCTATGTTTAAATTATCTATAACATTTTTTGCAGAAACAACAGATACGTCATGTTCTGTTGACATTCCGCCATAAATAACAGCTATTTTGATCATATATATTCCTTTCCAAGCCACAAAATAATCGTTTGTGTGACTCTCTCAATTTTTTATCAAAGAATCATCATTTTAAGCTCTTTTGATTAAATCTACTCACAAAGTGCAGTTGCAATTTCAAAAAATTTCATTCCATTTGACGCTTTTAGCAAAATTGCATCATCCTTTGTTTGTATTTCTTTTAATTTTTCTATTGCTTCTTCATTATCTTTGCATTCTATAATTTGCTTTGCTTTAGATTTTTCAGCAATATATTTTGCTTCTTTTCCAATTGTTATTAAAATGTCAATGCTTTCGTCAACTTCTTCTCCAACTTTTTCGTGAAGCTCTTTTGAATAATCTCCAAGTTCTAGCATATCCCCCAAAACTGCTATTTTTCTTTTATTTTTTATCTCTTTTAAATATGTAATTGCAGCCTTCATAGAATCATAATTTGCATTATATGTGTCATTTATTACAGTAGCTCCAGCTTTGCTAGTTAAAACTTCCATTCTTTTTTTAGTTAGTTCTAAGTTTGCAATTCCGTTTATTATTTTTTCAGTTGGAACATTTAAGTACTCTCCTACTGCAATTGCACAAAGGCTATTTAGTATAAAATGCTCTCCACCTACTGGTACAATAATTTTTTTGTTATTTATATCTTCTTCTTCGGCTCTATTTATATCTTGTTTTAAAGCTCTATCTCTATCTTGTTTTGGGTTCATATTTACATATTGTTTTGAGGCAGAAATTCTTTCATCTTTTTCGCATATAACCTTAAATTCACTTTTATCTGCATAAGGCATTATTTCTGTTGCCATGTATTTGCTTTTATTTTTTATTCCATAAGTTATAATGTTGTATTTATCTTTGTTTTCACTTGCCCATTTATAGAGCAAATCATTATCATTATTTATAACTACAGTATTTCCTTGCAAACCTTCCAATATTTCCAACTTAGCTTTTAAAATATTTTCTCTTGAGCCTAAGTTTCCTATATGTGCAGTTCCTATATTTGTTATAACTGCAACCGTTGGTTTTGCAATATTTGTTAATTTTCTTATCTCTCCAAAATGGTTCATTCCCATTTCAACGACCATTGCTTCTTCGTTTGTAAGCCCAAGTATTGTAAGAGGAAGACCTATTTCATTGTTATAGTTTCCTTGTGTTTTTAAAGTATTATATTTTTGAGATACAACGCTTGCAATTAAATCTTTTGTACTTGTTTTGCCTACACTACCTGTAACTGCTACTACTGGTATGTTGTATTGCATTCTCTTGTATGTGGCTATTTCTTGCATTGCCTTTAGAGTGTCTGGCACTTGTATGATTGTTACGTTATTTTCTTTAATCGAATTATTTATTTTATCCACTTCCGTATTATCTAATTTTGTATCGTTCTTTTTTTCTCTGACATCTCTACTAACAACGCATACTTTCGCCCCATTATCTATTGCATCCAAGCAGAAGTCATTTCCATCAAATTTTTCTCCTTTTAATGCAATATATACATCTCCTTCTTTGACTTCTCTTGAATCTCTAACAAAGTGATTACAATGTGTT
>CALXZV010000091.1 GCA_944393335.1 uncultured Clostridia bacterium
AAACCAAGCACATTCCCTCCTAATTCTAGCATTGCTGCTTCGAAACTTAGTCTGGTTCTTGTGCTTGGCTCATAAAACAATGTGGCAAGTTTTTTTGTATCACATTTTTTTGAATATTTAGCTTTGTTACTCATGATGTCTTTTGCAATAAGTATAAGTTCGTCAATTTCTTGTGTAGATAAATCTTTAATATCTATTAAATGCTTCACTTCATACCTCCTTTTTTAAATCATGTTTTCAAACTAACTATACTATATATGATTAAATATTAAAAGTCAATTATTTTCTTGACTTATTCTTTTTAATATAATAAGATGATTTTAGAAAGGAGATTTTGTTATGTCTGATTTAGCATCTTATTTATTTGAAACAAATGCTATAAGGTTTTGCGAGGAAAACAAGCCATTTTGGTATACTTCTGGTAAAATTGGCCCATATTTTATTAATACTCATTTTGTATTTGGTAGTGAAAAGGAGGCAAGTGATTTTTTAGCTTACATTGATGAATGTTTAGCAGATAAAATGTCTTTACCTGAAAAGATTTTCAAGAAAATTTTAGCACAGTATAACAAAAATGAAATTTATCACAATGTTATTAATCATATGAAAGAAGTAATTGAAAAGAATATTGATTTATCCACTGTTGATTATATCTCTGGTGGCGAAAGAAGAGATTGGTTTTTTTCTAATATTATTAGTTATCTTTTAAAAAAGCCTCATTTAACAATTTACAAAGATTTATCTATTGTTTGCAGTGATAGTGATTTTACATCTACTCAGTCTATTACAAATATAAATGGAAAAAATGTTTTACATATTGCTGATTTAGTTACAGTTGCTTCAAGCTATATTAGAGCTTGGATTCCTGCTATTAAGGCTATTAATGGTAATATGAAATATTCTTGCGTGGTTGTTGATAGAATGCAAGGCGGAAGAGAAAAAATTGAGGCAGAAGGTGTAAAGTTTTATTCTTTAATTAATGTAGATAATTCTTTATTTGAAATGGCTTACAACAAAGGTATTATTAATGAAAATCAATTAGAAATGCTTAAAGGATTTTTTAAAAATCCTGATGAAACTATGAAACAATTTTTAATTAGTCATCCTGAGTTTTTAGAAAATTCTTTAAATTCTGATGAAAAAACAAGAAAAAGAGCTAAATTATTAGTTGATGGTAATTTGTATGGTTTGAATTAATTTTTCAAAAAAGGACGGTCCTAAATCGAAAAAATTATAAAACAAAATCACAATATACATTCTTTCTCATTTCACGGCAGAACCACTGCCTCACGCTTTACTACGCACCGATGTGGCATTCGCTCGGCTGAAATGTCAAGAACATATATTGTGATTTTTAGATAATTTAATATTTTCTATTTAGGACCGTCCCCAACTGAAAAATTTTATTCACTTACTGTAACCCAATCAAATGAGTTTGCTACATCGTTTGCAACTTTTGCTAATTCTTTTTCATCACTTAAGCTAAAGCTGTATCCATCTACTGTTGCCATTACATTTCCGTTTAGTATGTAATACATATATTCTACTTGAGCTGGATCTGTATTGTATGTGGCCTTAATTTTTAAAACATCATATCCTTTTTCTGTTTTAGATATTTCTTGTTCATACTCTGGTTTATCTTCTGCACTATTTATATATTCTGTCATATAATCTGCAACCTCTTGTATTGAGCTATATTCGCTTGTATCTACTTCATAATAATTTACATTTAACATTGCAGGATATGTTGAATAATCTATTTCATTTGCTTCAATTTCGTTTGTATTTGATAATGGCATATTGCTTATATACTTATAATAATTCCATCCACCGGCATAATAGTTAGAGTATTCTATCCATGTGTCATTCATTTCAAAGCTTACAGTTCCATCTGTAACTTCTGTTGTAGCATTTTTCTTCGATTGTCCATAAACTACAATTGCTACAACAGCTATTATTGCAATAACTGCAATTACTATAGCTACAATATTAGATTTTGCCATTTGTTTTTTTGGAGTTATTTCTTTATTTTCATTTTCTGCATCGTAATAGAATTTACCTTTTTCTTTTTTTACAATTTCTACTGATTTTAATGTTGTTAGTAGATTTTTGTCTATTTTGTTTAATTCTAGTTCCGCTTCTAATTCTATTTTATCTATTGTATGTTCTTTTGATACCGCATTGTATTTTTCAAATATTGGTTTTATTTTGCTAATTGCTTCTTGCTTTTCTTTTGCAAATTCTTCTGGAGTTTGCTCTTTTTTTGTTGTTCCTTCTTCTATGTCTTTTTTTATACTTGCATTTACAACGGCTGCTCCTACGATAGTAAATACTATTGCAATAAGTGTATCTTTTATAATTCCTGCCTTAAATTCTTCATCTTGATATAAATACTGTATTGTTGCCATATTTGTATTCATACCTTCTGTATGTATAAGTATGGCTGGTATTATTAGTAATGTTACTAGAGCAACAATAATTATAGATATAATTGTTATAATTATTGTTACTTTTTTTGTAATTTTTCCTTTGAATAATTTATATCCATAATATGCTCCACCAGCTATTAGTATAGCCAAAAGTGCAATCATCATATTTCCATAAATATATGCTATAATCCAAGGAACTGCACCAATTGCACCACCTATAATTGCACCAATTATTCCTGTGAAATAATTCCCGCTCGTTTCTACTTTTTTGTTATCACTGTTTTTAATTTCTTTTGCGATAGGCTTCTTTTCCACTTTTTCATTTGACTTTTTGTTTTCATTATCTGACATAATATCCTCCTCTTACTTTCTTTATTTTATATTTTTTAATCTAAAAACTTATTTATTTCTCTATGATTTTTATGTAAAAAGTATTTGCTATTTTTATTTTCCTACTTTTTGTAATTCTTTTTCTGTTCTTTTAATTTCCTCATTTCTTTTTACTTTTTGTGTGGTTGTTTTGAGCATAGGTTCATCTGTAACTATAACTTTTTTAATATGTTTAAATGTTGGTAATGTTTTGTTAATTTCTTTTACATCTTTCCAAATCATTTTTTCATAGTCTTCTTTTTTAGTGTCTGGATAATCTTTTTCCATTACTTCTTTGTTGTATACTATTTTTGCAACAATTGCTGTATCTGTGTTTGATTCATTTCTTGCAAATACCATACATTCTGCAACATATGGAAGTTTTGAAATTAAGAATTCAAGTTCTTGTGGATATACATTTTTTCCATTTCTTAATACTATAATGTCATTTTTTCTTCCAGTTATAAATATAAATCCTTCATCATCTATATATCCATAATCACCTGTTCTAAACCAACCATCTTTAAATGCTTCTTTTGTTTTCTTTTCATCGCCATAGTAACCAAGCATTATATTTGGTCCTTTTGCTAAGATTTCTCCTACGCCCTCTTTATCTGGATTGTCTATTTTTATTTCTACATTGTCTAAAGGATAACCTATTGAGCCAGGTTTATGCTTATTTTCTGCCTCTGCTGTTAATACTGGTGATGTTTCTGTAAGTCCATATCCTTGTATTGAGTTTATTCCAAAATTATTTAGCCCTATAATTGTATCTTTGTCTAGTGACGCTGCACCATATAGCACCATTCTAAGCTTTCCACCAAAGTTGTCTATTATTTGTTTAAATACTATTTTTCGAATATCTATATGCACTTTTAGCAATGCATTTGATATTTTTGTCATTGTATTTATTAGTTTTGTTTTTCCTTGGTCTGCAATTGCTTTCATTATTTTTTTATACATTGTTTCTAATACAAGTGGAACTGCCACAAATATTGATACTTCATATTCTTTTAAATTTGCTTGTATGTATCTTAGGCCATCACAAAATGCAATTGTCGCTCCACTGTAAAATCCATAAAGTATTGTTATACTACATTCAAATGTATGATGAATTGGTAAAAATGATAACAATATATCATCTTGATTTATTTTAAAATGGGTCTGGTAAGCGTATAAATTTGATAGTATGTTATTTTGTGAAAGCATTACTATTTTAGATGCACTTGTTGTTCCTGATGTAAATAGCATTATTGACATCTCGTCATTGTTTAAAGTTATGTAATCATATAACTTATTTTTTGCTTTTATTAGATTTCTTCCTTTTTCTAATAAGCTTTCAAAACTAATTGTTTCGTTATCCTCCTCATCTTCTTTATCTTCTTTATCTATACAAATTAATGTATTTAAATTAATTTCTTTATCTGCTTTTAGTTTTTCAAATAATTCTTGGTGTTTTTTCTCATAAATAACTGCATCAACTTCACTTCTTTTTATTAATGAAGTTATTTCTTTATCTGGAAGTGCTTTATCTAATGGGGCTATTACCATTCCACCACAAGTAACTGCTAAGTAGCTAAGTACCCATTCATATCTGTTTTCACCAATTAAGGCTATTCTTTTGCCTTTAAATCCCATATCTAATAATGCTGTAGCTAGTGCTTTAACATCTTTTACTACTTGGCTATACTTTTTTTCTATGTACTTTGGTGGCTTTTCTTCTACATTTCTTTTGTATTTGTATGCAATATTATTTGCATAATTTTTTCCGCGCGTATTCTAGTAATTCTCTGTAGTCTTTCATTTTTGGAATCAACTCTTGATTTGTCATCTTTTACTCCCTCCTTACCTAATTAAAAGGTAAAACATCACTATTTTGCTTTGAGTAAAAATTTAATATATGTGGTATTTATTATTGCAAATCTGCTTTTCCGTAATGCTTTGCTTACATAATATACTAAAATACCATTTTAGTCAATTGATTTTTAGCGTTTTGTTTAAATGTTGTCAATTGGGACGGTTCTATTTGACACA
>CALXZV010000092.1 GCA_944393335.1 uncultured Clostridia bacterium
ACCTTTTTGTCTAAGTCTATATAAATAATTACTTACCATTGCTGATGGAGATTCAAAACTAAATTCTTCTAAAAATAATATTTTATTTGTAAAATCTATTTCATCTACTAACTCTGTTGTTAAAGATAAGTTCCCTCCAACTAATTCTCCTACCGCTTGTCCTTCTTTTATCATTCTAAATTCATTATCATCTGTTGCTAAATCATAATAATTACTTTCAAGTCTTTTTAGCATTTCATCTAGCAAATAATAATTTGTGTCTGGTGAATTTAATGATTTAAAGTTTGGACCAATAAAGCCTATGTTTCCTGTTTTTTCGTGAATATAATTTATATATGATGTTGAGTCACTATATCCACATATAATTTTATTATTTGCTTTAATTGTTTCTAAATCTAAGTATTCATAAACGCTATTTGAATTGAATCCGCCTTTTAAAGACATTATTGCATTTATGTTTTTATTTGCGTACATTTCATTAATGTCTTCTGCTTTTTCTTTAGCTGTTGCTCCATATCCAGTTGTATTTTTAAATGCATATTTGCCAAATACAACATTGTATCCTCTTTCTTTTAAAAGTCTTTCTGCTTCTTTTATTTCTGGTATATCTTCATCATGTACTTTATCTGATGGACATACCACACCTATTGTATCTCCTTTTTTTAATTTGTTTGCAAGCATATTTTTCTCCTTACTTTAAGTAATTTTTCTTTAAATCTTCTTAAATGTTTTGTTAACGCCATGTCCAAGCGGTTTAAAATGTTTTTACTCTATTTCATATTCTATATTATTTTTAAATAAAAGTCAAAGAAATTGCATAGAAAAATGGGAGCCTATTGGCTACCCATTTAACTCTATGTTATTTACAATTATAATCTGTATACCATATAACTTAAGGCCAAATTGGTATACATGCATTTTACTTGTCATATTTCTAGCTCGTATGGCTTTTCTTTGCTTCCATCTCCATTTACAAATTTTACATTAGAGCCTAGAGAAACAACAGCACGCAAACCATAGTAATCTTCATAATAGGTATTCTCTTCGTTTGAATCAAATAAATCTTCACCAGATATATATTCACTTTCTATAAAAAATAGTCCAAACTCAGCATATTCTTGGGAGCATAACGCATAACGCGAAGCAATCCAATAATACGCTTCATATCTCTCAGGAAAAATTAATTTATAAAAATTACTATCAAAATAATTTGCTATTCCATCATATATCGTATAATATGTTTGAGTTACCGTTAAACCATTTGTAGCTTGTTTATATGCTGGCGTCTCTGTTGATGGCATTGTAAAATTACTATTTCCACTTTCACTTACTTCTATTCCATTTGTTTTAGTTTCGGTTGTATTTATTCCTGAACCATTTTCTTCTGCATACAAATTTGGATAATAGCTACAATCTCCTGTATATTTTTGCTTTCCACCTTCTGGTCCATTTTCTGCAATCCAAGTATTCTTTGCTGATTTACCTGCATCATTCATATTATTTTCTATATCTTCTATATTCACGCTTCTTGCAGTTACTCCTAATGATAAATTACTGTATTGCTTTGCTGCTATATCGTTTAATATATATACTCCATTATTATATCCTGTTGCTCCTTTAAAAAAAATGTCTACTCCCTTATCTTCTGTCGTATTGCTTATTAAATCGACTGTACCATCAGTATTTATACTCATTATTCTCCAAGTTAGATCTTGTGCCTGTGCTATTTCTTGATTAGTATCATATCCGCTTACATTTGATGGTAATGAATAGTTGGAAGAACCGTCTTCAGGATTTACATAAGTGTCTGGTACATATTTAACATATTGCCCAATTTCTAAGCCTTCTCTACTTGCATCATCATCTTCACTACCATATATCCATCCATCCAACCTTCTAGTTCTCCCATTGCTAATTGTTCATTTGTTTCTGCATTTCTCCACGTATTTGCTGCTGTTTGTGCTCTACTAAATATGCCATTTTGCCCTATCGTTAGGTTTAGCGCTATACCTGCTAAGATAAGCAAGACAATTATTGTTACTACTAATGCAATTAACGTTATACCTTGTACATCTTTTTTTAACTTTTTATAATTAAATTTTTTCTTTCTTTTTTCCATTGTATTTCTCCTTTTCTTCTCTAGTTTGGCTTCATTTTATAACAATATGTTTTAAAAGTCAATATAACAATTCGTTTTATCCTATAATTTTTTTAATTATTAATTTTTCATACATTGATTATTATAAGGAAGGTAAAAAAGATGGATACTCGAATAAAAAATCTTAGAGAAGATAACGATTTAACTCAAAAAGAAATAAGTAAATTTCTTAATATTTCACAAGTTGCATATTCTTATTATGAACTAAACAAAAGAAATATTCCAATAGAATTATTGTGCAAACTAGCTGACTATTATAATACAAGTGTTGACTATTTACTATATAGAACAAATGAAAGCAAGCCATATCCAAAATAAACTGTAGTCATTACATTGGTTTTATAATATTTTCTATCAAATTATTGAATTTTCAATTGGTAACAATTTGTTACCAGTTCACTTTTTTTAATTTCTCTATTTATATTATAATTTTAGTAATTTTCAACGTGCTTGAAATATTTATTTTTTCTTGGTTAAAAAAAGTAGCTACATAGCTACTCAAAATCCATATTTTATTTCAAATACATTATCCCTGTATTTACTTCAAAATTAATACCTTCTGCTCTTCTGGAATGAAACATATCTTTATTGCAAACTGTGCATAGATTGCAATCAAATATATTTTCTTCTAGTATTCCTTTTTCTTTTAACATTATTTTGTTAATTAAAGTTGTATCTATTCTATATTGTTTTCCCTTTTCATTATGCAAATTTGTTCCTTCTATTACATTGTATTTTTTGCAAATATCTGCGAAAATTTCTTCAAAAATTTCTTTTACATCATCATTTACTAAAAAATGATCTTTTCTAATATGTGGTCCTATAAAGCATAATATGTTTTTAGGATTACATCCCATTTGATTTACAATCATATCTACAGCTTTAGCACCTATTTTTTTAGTTGTTCCAACCCAACCTGAATGAACATTTGCAATAACATTTTGTATAGGGTCATAAAAAAATAAAGGTGTGCAATCTGCAAATGTTGTAGCTAAAATTGCTCCTTTAACATTTGTAATCAATCCATCTATATCTCTTAATTTGTAAAAAAGATTTGTTACTAAATTTGAGTCTATAATGTCTAAACTATCTTTTTCATCAAAATTATATTTATTATCTATTATATCTTTTTCTTCAATAATTCTAATATTATCAGTATGTTCTTGCTTAGGCAATATTATTTTTCTTTTATCTATATTTAAACTTTGTGCAATTTTATCAAATTTTTTAACTCTTACATCTTCAACTGCATTTTCTTTTAAATCATATTTAAATCCATTATTGTATGTTTTTAGTGAGTATACTAATTCTACTTTATCTTTAAATTCATCTAACTTTTTGAATTTAAGTAGCTGAGTTTTACCATCATCAACTATATAATAATTCTGCATTAAAAACCTCTCACATTTTATTTTTAGTATAGTAAATACTATAAAATTTTAGCAATAAAATTTTATATTTCCTGAATGAATTATTTTCCATTTTTCAACTATTTGAAAAAAGTGTAAAGAAATATCTTCACAAATAATATTTAATTCCCTTTCTGGAATTTTACTTTTATTATGGCAAATAACGCAACCACCAGATAGAGTTAGCCAAACTTTCGTTGCATTTGGAGTAGGATTCCCCTTAGAAATATGAACATGAACAGGCTCATTGTTTTCATTTGTCCAAAAATAAATTTTATATCCGTTTTAATTCAAAAATACTAGGCAATTTCTAATCCTCCTAATCTTGCATATTTAAAAAAGAATGAAGAACCATTCTTTACAATTTGTAAAAATGTTTTCTTTTCTTCATCAGAATAATTACCTTCTTCTAGGACAATTTCATAACTTGGAAGTTCAACTACAAAAGTGTCAAAACCATACTCTCTTGGTCTTTCAAAAGTAACACGAACATATTCTTCTCCATTTGATTTTTTTCCAATACCAGAAAAAACACCTATTGTTCCATCAGGATATTTAGCAAATTCATAAGTCATTGTGAAATCACTCTCCTTAAAAATTTATAATTTATATTATTATTATAATATATTATTGTTTAAATATCTATATATTTTTTATTTTAAAATAAAAAAAATCTGGCGACAACCTATTTTCCAAGCAAGGTAACTCGCAAGTATCGTCGGCACAATAGAGCTTGACTTCCGTGTTCGGGATGGGAACGGGTATTGCCTCTATGTCATAATCACCAGAAAAGTTTTGTATACTATATACAAAATATTAAATTAAATATATAGCACACTCAAAAATATATAGTAGAATAAGGTAAACCTTACCTCATGCTTCTTTTCCGTTCTCTCACTTAATCAATTTCTTGGTTAAGCCCTCGATTTATTAGTATTGGTTAGCTCAATGTATTACTACACTTACACCTCCAACCTATCTACCAAGTAGTCTTCTTGGAATCTTACTACCTTACGGTATGGGATATCTTATCTTGGAGTGGGCTTCACACTTAGATGCTTTCAGCGTTTATCCCATCCATACTTGGCTTCACAGCTATGCTCTTGGTAGAACAACTGTTGCACCATCTGTATGTCCATCCTGGTCCTCTCGTACTAAGGACAGCTCTCCTCAAATATCCTCCGCCTGCGACAGATAAGGACCGAACTGTCTCACGACGTTCTGAACCCAGCTCGCGTACCGCTTTAATGGGCGAAC
>CALXZV010000093.1 GCA_944393335.1 uncultured Clostridia bacterium
ATGTAGAATTCGTCGTTTTCAGCTATGCCTTTTTTTATTAGTTCTTCATGCCCTTTGTGCAAAGGTGCAAATTTTCCAATTGTGAAACCAATATTCATAAATTTAACCTCTTTATTGTAACTCGTTTTTCTTTTCTATATTTTGTAATTGAAATCTATATAACAAAATTATAATACAAAAAGCCAGTCTTTTCAACTGGCTTTTAAAATTTTATGAATATTAAGTAACTTATTAACTAAAGCTTAATTATTATGAAATAATTGACTATTCATAGTAATTATTTTATTAGTAATTTTCAGCTTTTATTTCAAAGAAAGATTTTGGATGATTGCAAACTGGGCAAACTTCTGGAGCATATTTTCCAATTACTATATGACCGCAGTTTCTACATTTCCATATTCTTTCATCATCTCTACTAAATACTATTCCATCTTTTACATTTTCTAATAATTTTAAGTATCTAGCTTCATGTTCTTTTTCTATTTTTCCAACTTGTTCGAATAAAAATGCTATTTTATCAAAGCCTTCTTCTTTAGCTTCTTTAGCCATTCTGTCATACATATCTGTCCACTCATAGTTTTCGCCTTCAGCAGCTGCTTTTAAGTTTTCTTCTGTTGAAGCAATGTCTCCACCATTTAATAATTTAAACCATATTTTTGCATGTTCTTTTTCGTTGTTAGCAGTTTCTTCAAATAAAGCTGCTATTTGCTCATAGCCTTCTTTTCTTGCTTTGCTTGCAAAATATGTATATTTATTTCTTGCTTGTGATTCACCAGCAAATGCGTCCATTAAGTTTTTTTCTGTTTTTGAACCTTTTAATTCCATAATTATTACCTCCATTAAATTTTATTTGCTTTTTAAGCCTTTAATAATATATCATACTTTTTGATTTAATGCAATGGCTTTTTTTAGAAAATTTCCATATACCTTCTCCTATATAGTTACTATTGTAGCTTTTTCAAAAGTAAACTAGCTGTAAATAATAACTCTATAAAATTAGCCTCTATCTTCTACATCTTGTCTGTTTTCTTCGTCCTTTGCTTTGGTCGTATCTAATTCTTTTTGTCTCATATTTTCTTTCATTTTGATTTCTTGCTCTACTTCACTTCTGTATCTTCTTTCAAACTTCAAAACATACGAATTTTTATTTACCTTCTTATCTTTATCATTTTCGTAATACAAATAATCTAAATCTGTAATAACAAAATCTCCTCTTTGTAATGGTTTAGGAAAAATCTCTGACCTAAATCCTACTGAATTTTGTGCCACATAAAAATCTTTTCCATTAAGAGTAGGTTTATTTGCTCTTTTTAACACTCCCAAATTATCTATTTTAGGGTCTCCCCATACAATTCCATCTGCTCTAAGTTCTTTGTATATTTTATATAAATCTTCTTCTGTTATTTTACTTAATGTTTCTTTACTTGTATCGACTTCGTCAGTAACTTCAATACTACCAATTGGTCTGCCCATTTCATTTGTAAGTTCTTTTCTTGCAATTGGTTGCAAAACTCTTCTGTGATTTGGTATTTTATGCGTTTGCCTTGGAGCTCCTATTTTTATTATTTTAGTTCCAATTTGATAAACATTGCTATATACACCTTCTCCAACTTTTCTCATATCTGAAAATTTTTTATGCTCACTATTTAACAAGTCTTTAATTAAAAGTTGCAACGTTAAAGAATAATCATTTATATCTTTTAAACTAATATTTGCACTCTGCGTACCTTTTCTTAAACTTTTTATTAATATATGCTTGCAAACTTCATCTTGGTTTTGGTTTATTTTATCATCTATCTTTTTAGCGAATCTTATAGACAACTTTTTTAATTCAGGAGACAATTCAAATAAAACTCCCGCATTAATAGAATCTATTATTTTTCCTAGATTAGACTTTAAATATTTGTCACTATTTGGTAAATATTTAAAAACTTCAAAAAATATTTCTACATCTTTATCTGAAATGTCACGTTTTTTGAACCTTGCTAAAAATGCACCAATATTTTGAAGCATAGAATTACTTACTTCTTCTTCCATCGAAATAAAGTTCATTAGTCTAGCAAATTTGTTACTTGAAACATTTTCTACTAAGTAGCTTAAGTTTTTTGCTACAAAAGTCATATTCATTTTTTTACTTGTGAGTAAATCTCTAACATCTCCAGCAAGATAATAACCGTTTGTTGAATTGTTTACTAGACTAACTACTTCATCAAGAGTATCTTTGTGTTTCATTTTTTCTCCTGTTTTTTATCAATTTTTGTGTAAAAAAGTGCATCCATTTTGACACACTCCTTAAATATTATAAAAATATGTTGCTTCCAAATCTGCTTCATGTGTAAGAAGTGCTATTGGATATTTTTTGTATGCTTCGCCTATAGTTGAATACAATTCTTTTGGCTCTGTATAACCCATGTGCCATCTTATTGAGTATTTTTCTTCGTTTGTTAATTTTATGTATTCAGAAAGCATCATAACAGATTTTTCGCCATGTCCATATGGTATTGTGTCATCTACTGTGTAATAAGGTACTTTTTCCCATACTCCTAATGCATTTTTTGCATTTCTATAATCTGTTTTATAATAGTTTACTTTGCATATGTCATGAAGTAGCCCAATTATAATTAAAGATTCATTTGGTACATTTATTTCTTTTACAGATGTTTCTACTTTGTGTTTTAATATTTCATATACTTTCATGCTGTGTTTAGCAAGACCACCTTCAAAGCTACCATGAAATCTTGTGCTAGCTGGTGCTTTGAAAAAGTCTGACTTTTGTAAAAAGCTAATTAAGAATTCCATCCCTGTTCTATTTGTGCTTTTTAATAATTCTATTATTTCTTGTTCCATTTTTTGTTTCCTTTCTTATTTTTTAATTATTCTCCTTCAACCAAATCAACTACCTGTTTTCCAATACTTGCAATCAAAGTTGGTGCATTATTTATATTTCTTGTATAAACTCCCATTAAGTAAGTTTGTTTTCCATATATGATGCCATAATCATGAACATAACCACCATAACTACCATATTTATGTGCCACATCATAATCTAGATATTCTTTTAAATATTTACCATAAGATGATTTTTTCATATTACTTAAAAGCTCAGTGTATTCATCAGAGTGTTTATATAAATATTTAACTACATCATATGCAAATCCTGGGCATGTTACATTTGATCCATAAAATGTGCTTGAAAGCTCTCTATTAGAATACTTGGCTATATCATATCTATATTGTTTAAAGCCAATATTTCCAATAAGTATATTGTTTGCTGTGTTGTCACTATTTACAATAACTTCCCTAAGTAAAACAGAATATGGTATTCGTGAACCAGCTTTATATTTTGATGTTACTTCTCCTGCACCAGCTTCATATGCATTTGACTTATATAATAATGTATCATCTTCAGATATTTCACCAGCATTTATTTTATCATAATAAAGCATTGCAACTGGCACTTTTACAGTACTTGCTGCAGTAAAGTATTTATCTTCATTATAAAAATAATATTCTCTTGTATTTATATTATAAAAGAAAAAGCCAAAGTTACTTGAGTTTAAACCGTTCTTACTCATAATTTGTGAAATTAAATTTTTAACTTCTTCGCTTTCAGTTTCTTCTAAATAAATTGCATCATCTACATTTATTGTAGGTACAATTTCTGCCCATGCTTGTATTGGTGCAAAAACTTCCCTTGCAACGTCTCTTTTTTCTATGTATAAAGTTAAAATTAGCATTGCAAGTAATATAACAATTAATATAATACACACCATATTTTTTACATTCTTTTTCTTTCTTCTAGCTTTTGTTTCGCGCATTTATTTTCCATCCCTTTCAGTCCTTGAATAAGCCTAATTCTATAACTTATATATTTGCACATAATTGATACTTTTCTAGGCATCCCACAGAACTTTTACTTTCATCTTAATTATTAATCAAATTTTAAAACTTGTAAAGAGTTTTTTGAAATTTATTAAATTAATCTTTAATATAAGACCAATATATGTTCTACACTATTTAGTGATAAAGCAATTGAAACTTTTATGATTAGACAACCTCATAATTTAATAAATGCACTTTGTTTGAAATATATTCATCTTTTACCTCAATTTCTTTGAAGAGGTCTGTTGAAAGATACTTTTTATTATCATCTGCAAATACGGTAGTGGCTGGCTTTGCATTTGTATCATTTTCCATTACACAACCTATAAAATTTGCACCAGATGAAATTCCAACTCCTAAGCCCAACTCCTTTGCTAATTTTTTTGACATATTTATTGCATCATCATCATTAATTAAATAAATATTATCTATTTTAGATTTATCTAAAAGTCCTGGTACAAAGTCGTCTCCTATTCCTTCTATTTTATGATTTGATATTTTCTTTCCCTTAGATATTATTGGCATATTTTCAGGCTCAATTGCTATTATTTTGCTATTTTTGTACTTTTCTTTTATTCTTATTCCAGCTCCCATTAAAGTTCCGCCTGTTCCAACTCCTGATACAAACGAACCTATTTCTTCTGGAACTTCATCTATTATTTCTTTTCCAGTAGTTTCATAATGTGCCAAATAGTTGTCTTTATTTTCAAATTGATTTGCTAAAAATGCTCCATTTTCTTTTGCCATTTTTATTGCTAAATCAGTGCATTTTATAAAGCCACCATCTTCTTTGCTAACTAATATTACATTTGCACCATACATTTTCATTAATTCAATTCTTTCTTTACTTGCCCAATCAGGCATAAAAATATATACAGGACATTTCATTTTTGCTCCAATTGCTGAAAGAGCTATTCCTGTATTTCC
>CALXZV010000094.1 GCA_944393335.1 uncultured Clostridia bacterium
TATTTAAAACAAGCTGAAATAGTAAATATTACTGTGGAAAATGGAGCAGTAAAGTCTATAGAAACAAATGTTGGTGCGATATATGGAGTTAAAGCTGTAATTTTGGCAACTGGTACATATTTAAAGGGTGAAATATATATAGGTGAAACTTCATATTCTAGTGGACCTGACGGAGTAGCAGCAGCAAATAGATTATCTGATGTATTAAATAATCTAGGAATAAAGCTAAATAGATTTAAAACAGGTACACCAGCAAGAGTAAATAGGAGAAGTTTAGATTTTTCTAAAATGGAAGTACAGCATGGAGACAGCGAGATAGAGGCATTTTCTATGGATGATACTTTAAATAATGATGAAACACAAATGGATTGTTATTTAACATATACAAATGCGAAAACACATGAAATTATTAGACAAAATTTAGATAGATCTCCATTGTATTCAGGAAAAATAACAGGTACAGGACCTAGATATTGTCCTTCTATAGAAGATAAAGTTGTTAGATTTGCGGATAAAGAAAGACATCAAATATTTATTGAGCCAGTTGGCAGGGGTACTGATGAAATGTATGTTCAAGGTATGAGTTCTTCACTTCCAGAGGACGTGCAAATAGCTATGTATAGGTCTATTGCAGGCATGGAGCATGTTGAATTTACACGTCCTGCATATGCTATAGAGTATGATTGCATTGACCCACAAGAACTAAAATTGTCATTAGAACATAAAAAAATAAAAGGAATGTTTTTTGCTGGACAAATAAATGGTACTTCTGGATATGAAGAAGCTGCTGCACAAGGCTTAATTGCTGGAATTAATGCATCTTTAGAAATAAAAAATAAAGAACCATTAATATTAGATAGGTCGCAAGCTTATATTGGTGTTTTAATAGATGATATAGTTACAAAGGGTACAAACGAACCATACAGAATGATGACTTCAAGAGCTGAATATAGGCTTCTTTTAAGGCAAGATAACGCAGATTTAAGACTTACAGAAATAGGACACGATGTAGGGCTAATTTCTGATGAGAGATATGAAAGATTTTTGAATAAAAAGAAGAATATTGAGAAGGAAATAGAGAGGGTTAAAAGTACAATAATAAAGCCAACTGAAGAGGTAAATAGTTTTTTAAAGGAACAAGGAACAAGCCCAATTACTACAGGTGTAAGGCTTTCAGATCTTTTAAAAAGACCAGAATTAAATTATAATTTATTAGCAAAAATAGATGAAAACAGACCAAATTTAACAAAACAAGAAGCAGATGAGGTAAATATTTCTTTAAAATATGAGGGATATATTAACTTAGAAAAAGAACAAGTAGATAGATTTAAGAAATTAGAAAATAAAAAGCTACCTGAGAACATAAATTATGAAGATATTAAAGGTTTAAGATTAGAGGCTAGACAAAAATTAAATAAAGTAAGACCTCTTTCAGTAGGCCAAGCTTCAAGAATTTCAGGTGTTTCACCTGCTGATATCTCTGTACTTTTAATATATTTGGAAACAATTAATAGAAAAGCTTAAATATAAAATTTTGATACTTAAAAGCAAATTTTTATGAATAAAAATTATTTGGTGAAAGGAAAAGTTATGGATTTAAAGCAAAAATTGAATGAATTTGATATACAAATAAATGATGAACAGCTAGAAATGTTTAATAAATATATGAATTTACTATTAGAATGGAATGAAAAAATAAATTTAACAGCAATAGTTGAGCCAGATGAAGTAAAATTAAAACACTTTGTAGATTCTTTAACAGTACTTAAATATATAAATGATGAAAATAAAATCATTGATATAGGCACTGGAGCTGGCTTTCCGGGAATTCCAATAAAAATAATGATGCCAAATACAAAAATAACTTTGCTTGATTCATTAAATAAAAGAATAAATTTTTTGAATATAGTTGTTGAAACTTTAAATTTAAAAAATATACAAGCAATACATGGAAGAGCTGAAGAGCTTGCTCGAAATAAACTACATAGAGAAAAATATGATATTGCAGTATCTAGAGCGGTTGCTAATTTAAGTACTTTGGTAGAGTATATGCTTCCTTTTGTTAAAGTTGGAGGAAAATGTATTTGTATGAAAGGAGCAAATGTAAAAGAAGAATTAGATAAAGCTCAAAATGCTATAAAAGAATTAGGTGGAGAAATTGAAAAAGTAGATAATTTTTATCTATCAGATAATGATAATGAAAGAAATATAATTATTATAAAAAAAGTAAAAGAAACAAAAAGTAAATATCCTAGAAAAGCCGGAACACCTAGTAAAGAGCCATTGTAATGGCTCTTTTAATTTTCATAAATAAGTATATAAATAAAAATAATGTAAAATTATAAAATAAAAGTACAATATTTATTGACATATTGTATTTTTTTTTATATTATATTTAGGAGAAATGGAGGGACAAAAGTGGGAAAAATAATATCTGTAGCAAATCAAAAGGGAGGAGTCGGAAAGACTACAACCACAATAAATGTAAGCTCTATAATAGCTAAAAAAAATAAAAAAGTATTATTAGTAGATGCAGATCCACAAGGTAATGCAACAAGTGGTTTAGGTATTAGCAAAGATTGCGAATTTTCGACATATGATGTTTTAATAAATGAAGTAGAAGTACCCAATACTATTCAAAAGGTTAAGGTTAAAAATCTTGATGTATGCCCAGCGAACATGAGTTTGGCAGGAGCAGAGGTTGAGCTAGTATCTGCAGTGGGTAGAGAGTACAGACTTAAGGATAAATTGGATAAAGTAAAAGATTATTATGACTACATATTTATAGATTGTCCACCATCTTTAGGATTAATTACACTTAATGCACTTAGTGCATCAGATAGTGTACTTATACCAGTTCAATGTGAGTATTTCGCATTAGAGGGAGTTGGCGAACTTCTTAAAACAATAGAACTTGTTAGAAAATACTATAATAGAAACTTAACTATTGAAGGTGCTGTCCTTACAATGTATGATGCAAGAACAAAACTATCTAATCAAGTAGTTAAAGAAGTAAACAAATACTTTGAAAATAGGGTATTTGAAACAGTAATTCCTAGAAATGTAAGATTAAGTGAAGCACCAAGTTATGGTTTACCAATAGCCATTTATGACCCAATGTCTAAGGGTGCTAGAAGTTATGAAAAGCTTGCAAAAGAGATAATGAAAAAGAATAAATCATAACAAAATATTGACGAAAAACAATTAACAATATATAATAAATGAAAATTTATTATTAAGGAGGAAAATATAATGGCAGGATTAGGAAGAGGTTTAGATGCATTATTTGCAGAAAGTGCAGTTTTAAAAGAAATGAAACAATCTGAAAATAATGGAGAAAATATTAAAAATATTAAATTAATTGATATAGAGCCTAATAAAGCACAAGCAAGAAAAAAATTCAATGAAGAAACACTAAATGAATTAGCAGAATCAATTAAAACTTATGGTCTTTTACAACCTATTATAGTAGAACAAAAGAATGATTATTACAGTATAATAGCTGGTGAAAGAAGATGGAGAGCTGCTAAAATAGCAGGTTTAACGGAAATACCTTGTTTAATAAGAAATGAAGATGAACAAAGGGTTAAAGAAATATCTTTAATAGAAAATATTCAAAGAGAGAACTTAAACCCAATTGAAAAAGCTTTAGGTTATAGAGAACTTATTGATAATTATAACTTAAAACAACAAGAATTAGCAGATAAATTAGGCATTAGTAGAACAGCTGTAACAAATACATTGAGAATTCTTAATTTAGATAAAAGAGTAATGGAACTAGCTATTGAAGGTAAGTTAACAGAAGGACATTGTAGAACATTACTTGCAATAACAGACCCAGATAAACAATATAAAGCGGCTTTAAGAATTATGGAAAAAGGACAGTCTGTAAGTGATTTAGAAAAAACTATGAAAAATAGAAAAACTATTAAAGAGGTTACTGCTAAATATGAACCTTTATATAGAGAAATTGAAGATAGTTTTCAAAGTTTTTTTGGAACAAAAGTAAAGTTAACACCAAAAAAGCACAGTGGAAGAATAGTTATCCAATATACATCAAATGATGACCTAGAAAGATTACTAGATTTAATTAAAAACAAAGAATAAGGAGCAAAAACAATGCAAGACATATACTTAGTTATCTTATTTATTATTTCTCTTATAATCGCAATTATAAGCTTAGGCATTTCTATAAAAATTTATAAAAATTATGAAAGAGCTATGAATAAGTTAGGTGAAGGTAAAGATTTTGCTAAAATGCTTGAAAACTATGTTTCACAAGTAAAAGAACTTAATAAAAGAGATGACCAAATAATAGAAGTATGTAACAATATAAATAATGAACTTTCTCATTGTATTAAAAAGGTAGGACTTTACAAATATGATGCTTTTGGAAATACTAAAAATAGTTTAAGCTTTACTTTAGCATTATTAGATAGAGAAAACAATGGAATAGTAATAAATTCAATTTATGGACAAGATAACTCAAATGTATATTCTAAGCCTATAATTAAGGGAACTTCTAAGTATAATTTATCTTATGAAGAAAAAGAGGCAATAAATATTGCTATGGAAAAGAAAAGTAATTAGTAACTTTACTTTTTAAGGTGGCGCTGCCTAACGCCACCGCACTTTTTTTGTTAAAACTATTGACATACAATCAAATAATGTGGTATTATAATTATTGTTACGAACGTCGTAGCCTATAATGGAGAGGTGGTCGAGTTGGTTTATGGCACCAGTCTTGAAAATTGGCGTAGGTTTATAGCCTACCGTGGGTTCGAA
>CALXZV010000095.1 GCA_944393335.1 uncultured Clostridia bacterium
ACAGCTTGATTTAATGCTCCTGCTCCAATTGCTTGCATTTCTGCCTTTTTTGTTTCTTTTACCATCCCAGCTATAGCACCTGCTACTGAGTTTGGATTTGATTTTGATGAAATTTTTAACACTTCCATTTTTCCTCCTAATTCTTTAATTTATTTTTTGTAATTACATATATAGTTATACTACATTATTAGAAAAATGTCTAGTCTTTTTTAACATTTTTTGGAACTTTTTATCGACATTTTTTGACATTTTTTGTATAATTTTTAAAATATTATCTAACCATATAAGTAGCAACCATCAAAATAAAGTGAGAAACAATGGATCTTTGTGGTTATTCTAAGCTATACACTAATTCTATATATTTTTTTGACTTTGGAAGTTTTATCATCTATATCAAAAACAACTCCATTTAACATACACTTGCCTTCTGCTAATTTATATTTTTCTGGAAGTGATGTAACAAATCTTTTTAATGAAGCCTGTACATCCATACCAATTACAGATTTTTCAGGACCTGTCATGCCAATATCAGTTATGTAACCTGTTCCTTTTTCTAGTATTTTTTCATCTGCCGTTTGCACATGAGTATGAGTTCCAAACATTGCAGTAATTCTACCATCTACATAATAACCCATTGCAATTTTTTCGGCAGTTGCTTCTGCATGGAAGTCTAATATCATAATATCAACATTTAATGTATTAATTATGTCATCAATGCATGTAAATGGGTTATCTGAAAGCACTCCCATGTCTGTTCTACCTATTAAATTTACCACTGCTATCTTTTTACCATTTTTATTTATAATAGCATAACCTTTACCAGGACAACCTTTTGAATAATTTGCTGGCCTAATTATTTTTTTATCTTCAATAAAATTAAATATGTCTTTTTTGCCCCAAGTATGATTTCCCATTGTTATAACATCAATATCTAATCTATTAAGCTCATTATAAATTTTGCTCGTCATACCCATGCCACCAGCTGCATTTTCTCCATTTACAATAGTAAAATCTATATGCTCTGCCTCTTGCAAATTTGGCAAAGTTCTTTTTAATTTTTCTACACCTGTTTCTCCTACCAAATCTCCTATTGCTAAAATTTTCAAAACAATACCTCCTAAGTTAAATTATTCTTTTATTATTTTAATATATAATTTGGTATTCGTCAATTGTCATTTGGGCGACACATATTCTGTTTTTTATGTAAAAGCCAAGGCAATATGTCTATTTTCCATTCTCAAGCTGGAGCAAGCAGCGACCCGCGCAGAGAATGCGAAAAAGATATATTGCTTGGCGAATAAAGTATAAATTTTATTATGTCAAATAGAGCCGTCCCAAATGACACTATTGACAAAGAAAAAGTACCTATTTCTAGGTACTTTTTTGTTTATTTTGCATAATCAATTACTCGTTTTTCTCTAATCATATTGATTTTTATTTGTCCTGGGTATTCCATTTCATTCTCAACCTTTTCTGCAATTTTACGAGCCATAATAGTCATTTCATCATCTGAAACCTTTTCAGGTTTAACTATTATACGTATTTCTCTACCTGCTTGTATAGCATAAGATTTTTCAACTCCATCAAATGAATCTGCAATTGATTCAAGTTGTTCCAATCTCTTAATATAAGCATCTAGAGTTTCTCTTCTTGCTCCAGGTCTTGATGCTGATATAGCGTCCGCTGCTTGTACTAAATATGCTTCTGGTGTTTGTGGTTCTACATCACCATGATGAGCTTGTACGGCATTTATTACTTTTGGATCTTCTTTGTATTTTTTAAGAATTTCCACACCTATTTCGACGTGTGTACCTTCCATATCATGATCTAATGCTTTTCCTATATCATGTAAAAGCCCTGCACGTCTTGCAAGTTTTGTATCTAGTCCTAACTCATCTGCCATAATTCTAGCAAGGTTTGAAACCTCTATAGAATGGTTTAGTACATTTTGGCCATAGCTTGTTCTATATTTAAGCTTTCCAAGTAATTTTATTAAATCAGGATGTAAATTCATTACACCAGTTTCCATAGCGGCTCTTTCGCCTTCTTCTTTAATGGTTTTTGCAACTTCTTCTTTTGCCTTTTCAACCATTTCTTCTATTTTGGCTGGATGAATTCTTCCATCATCAATTAGTTTTTGAAGTGCTATTTTAGCAACCTCTCTTCTAATTGGGTCAAATCCTGAAATAACAACAGCTTCAGGTGTATCATCTATTATGAAATCTACCCCAGTAAGAGTTTCTAAAGCTTTTATATTTCTACCTTCTCTACCAATTATTCTACCTTTCATATCATCATTTGGAAGAGCAACTATTGATACAGTTGATTCTGAAGTATGGTCTGCTGCACATTTTTGTATAGCATATGTTATAATGTTTTTGGCTGTTTCATCAGACTTTTCTTTTATGTCTTCCTCCATCTTCTTTATTCTTTCAACTTTTTCCGTTGTTAGCTTTTCATCAACTTTTGCTAATAATTGTTGTTTTGCATCATCCACTGATAATCTTGCAATTCTTTCTAATTCGTCCAGTTGAGAGTCCTTAAGTTTTTGTACTTCACTTTTTTCTTTTTCAATAGCATCTTCTCTTTTATCCAATTGCCTTTCTCTTTGCTCTGCTGAATAAAGCTTTTTTTCAAGATTTTCTTCTTTTTGCATTAATCTTTTTTCTTGTAATTGAATATCACTTCTTCTCTCTCTAATCTCTTCTTCAAGTTCATTTCTTGAGTTAAGAATTTGTTCTTTTGCTTTAACAATTTCTTCTTTTTTAGCGTTTTCTGCTTCTTTTTGCGCATTATCTAATATTCTTTGTGCTTCTTTTTCTGCACTTTGTATCTTAGATTCTGCTGATTTTTTTCTTACTATATATCCTATAAATGAAAAAATCACTGCTGAGACTAGAAAGACTATGATATACATTGCAATTTCCATATCATACACCTCTTTCTATTAAATTTTCAATGTTCAAATATATATAATTTATAAATATATTCTTCCTTTATTATTTTATTATTATTATGTGAATATGTCAAGAGGCAAATGCAAAAAAGACCCGATTGGATCTTTTTTTAATCATGCGTTTACTATTCAATATTTTTTTCATATTTCCTAATTTTCAATGCTATTAATTGTGAGTTTTGACTTTCTTCAATTTTATCCAATAATGTAGGATTTTTTTGTTCTTCAACTGTTTCTATTCCTAACTCTTGAGTACTTTTCAACCCTTGACGTCTTTTTTCTTTGTCTTCTAATACCTTTTTATAATCATATCTTGCTATCAAATCTTTATTATTTATTCCATATTGTCTTTCAAATTGTTTTTGACCAATAAATAATTTTTTATAATTGCTTTTATCTATTGTTATTCCTTTTTCTTTATAAAACATATATCTTGCATAACTCAATGCTGTACTTTGCATTAAGTTTTTTGTATCTTCTACTGCTAGAAAATGAAGATTTATTGAATTATAGAACTCTATTTTTTGCCTTATATTTTCTATACTATAGCTATATATTGCTGGCAAACTTTTTGTCATCTTTATTACGTCTTCTCTACTATAGCCTAACTCTTTTAAATCTTCTATTTTTTGCTTGATATTCTCTATACTAAGGCTATATATTGCAGGCAAACTTTTTGTCATTTTTATTACGTCTTTCCCACTATAGCCTAATTCTTTTAAATCTTCTATTTTTTGCCTTATATTTTCTATACTATAGCTATATATTGCTGGCAAACTTTTTGTCATCTTTATTACGTCTTCTCTACTATAGCCCAGTTCTTTTAAATCTTCTATCTTTTGCTTGATATTTTCTATACTATAGCTATATAGAGCAGGCAAGCTTTTTGTCATCTTTATTACGTCTTCTCTACTATAGCCTAATTCTATTAAGAAATTATAATTCTCTTTAACTTTGTTTAAAAGAGTTTCTACTTTTAAATTTGATAGTGGATACGTGTTTACTATAATTTCATATTCTTCTTCTTTATAGCCTAGTTCAATAAAAAATTTTCTTAATTCTTCCATAATGTTCCCCTCATTTCTGCATAATTACCACTTTATATATCTTCAAATAAAAATGGATTACTACTCAAATCGTCAACAATATCCTCTAACGTTTCTCCATTTTCCTTTCTTTTGTTTATATAATTTTCTATTTCGTAAGCATCAAAATTTAAAATATATGGATTTCCATCAAATAATATGTTAAAAGAATCAAAACCAAAACTTTTCATTTTATTTATTAGTTTTTCTATGTCACTATTGCTTTTATCCAAATAGTTTGGGTTACTACTAATTATATTACGTATTTGAATTTCATCACATCCTAGATTTTTTAAATAATCCATTTTTTCTAATATTTCTTTATCATTTAATCCATCTATGTTAGGGCATATTTCTAACATTTGATTAATTGTTTTCTCACTTATTCCTAATTTTTTTAAAATTTCTTTCATTTTATCCTCCTCCATTTTTCTATTTATCGCCATGTTGTGGCTTTTCTCTTTTGCTGTTCAATGCTCTTAATTGATTTCTTTGTATACTTTCGATTCTATCCAATAGCTCTGGATCTTTTTGTTCTTCAACTGTTTCTATTCCTAACTCTTGAGTACTTTTCAACCCTTGATGTCTTTTTTCTTTGTCTTCTAATACCTTTTTATAATCATATCTTGCTATCAAATCTTTATTATTTATTCCATATTGT
>CALXZV010000096.1 GCA_944393335.1 uncultured Clostridia bacterium
GCATATCCTAAAACTGCTATTGAAATTATAAATATTATTACAGAAATTACTGGATTTCTTAAAATAACTTTTTCATTTTTCTTTCCTGCATTTAATAAGTCTATTAATTTATATTTTGCAACTGTGAATAAATTTAAAATCATTACAATTAAATAAATTCCAGCAAAATATATAATTGTTTTTAGCATCGCTGCTTGTGAAAAAATGAATCTGTATTCTTCCATATTAGCTTCAAACAGTTTTGCTACAAGTATGGACATTAGTTGTGAGCCAAATATTCCTACAATTAAGCCTACTGCTAAAGAAAAAATACCAATTAATAATGTTTCTAATAAAAGAATTACTGATATATTCCTTCTACCCATTCCTAGTAGCATATATAATCCAAATTCTTTTTTTCTTCTTTTAATCAAAAAGTTATTTGCATATACTATTAAAAATCCTAATACAAGTGTAACAAATACTGATACCATACCCAAAACTTGTATCATAAGTTCTATTATTTGCTGTTTAGATGTACTTAAATCAAGTGCTGCTTGTTGTTCATCCATACTATTGAAAATGTAAAAAATTGCTACGCCAAGAACTAATGTAATAAAATAAATTACATAGTCCTTCATGTTTTTCTTCATATTCTTGAAGGCTAACTTAAATGACATCATTTAGCTCACCTCCAAGAAGTGTAACAACTTCTATTATTTTTTCAAAGAACTCTTTACGACTTTGTGAACCTTTAACTAATTCATTAAAAATCTTTCCATCTTTTATGAATAAAATTCTGTCTGCATAACTGGCGGTAAAAGCATCATGTGTAACCATTAGGATAGTTGTATTTAGATTTTTATTTAAGTTTTCAAAGCTATCAAGCAATTGTCTAGCAGACTTTGAATCTAATGCTCCTGTTGGTTCATCTGCTAAAACTAATTTGGGATTAGTAATAATCGCTCTAGCTGATGCAATTCTTTGTTTTTGTCCACCTGATACTTGGTAAGGATATTTCTTTAAAATTTCTTTTATTCCAAGTTTTTCTGCAACATTTTCTATTCTTTCTTTTATTTCTTTAGGATTAACTCTTTGTATTGTTAATGCTAGTGCAATATTCTCATAAGCTGTTAATGTATCTAATAAATTAAAATCTTGAAATATAAATCCAAGCTCTTCTCTTCTAAATTTATTAAGTTTATTTCCTTTTAGCTTAGTTATATCAGTGCCATTGATTATAATATTTCCTGATGTAACTCTATCAATTGTAGAAATACAATTTAACAATGTTGTTTTTCCAGAGCCAGATGCACCCATTATTCCTACAAATTCTCCCTCTTGTACTTTAAAACTAATATTATCTATGGCTTTTGTTAAGTTTGATTTATTACCATAGTATTTTTCTACGTTTCTAACTTCTAAAACGTCTTTCATAAAATTTTCTCCTTTCTCGTAAATTTTTAGTTACAATATTTTTACATTTCATCATAATAAAGCTAGTCTTTCTTCTACAATTGTAACATCCTTGTTGATTATATTTTAAACTCTTTTTATATTACTTGCCATCGATTTTCATTAATTTAAAGTGACATTTTTGTAAGATAGGCGTACGTTACCTAAAAAACCTCAGAGTAAATTTTCTCTGGGGTTTTTTAAAGTTCAAACCTATATTTATTTTTACATATCTGTCATACTACTAACTGGGAAAGTGATTTTTACAACCGTACCTTTTCCTTCTTTAGAATCAAGCTTTATCCCTAAGTCTAATTTATCACATAATTTTTTGCATAAGTAAAGACCTATTCCTGTTGACTTTTTGCCAATCAATCTTCCATTTTCACCAGTGAAACCTTTTTCAAATACTCTTGAAATGTCTTTTTCTTTAATTCCAATTCCGTTATCTTTAATGTAAAGTTTAACACTGTCCTTCTTATCTTCTGCATATATTTCAATTTTCTTGTCATCTTTTTTTGAGTATTTAATACTATTTTGGATAATTTGATTTAAAATAAAAATGCACCATTTGCTATCTGTGTATACTATTTTGTCTAAATCATGCAAATTTAATTCAATATTATTATATACTACCGACTCTTTATTTCTTACAATCGCTGAATTTACAATTTCCTTTAGATTGCTTTTGCTCACAATATAATCTTTCTCAACAGTATTGCTCCTTGCATAAAAAAGCACCTGCTCTATGTAATTTTCCATTTTATTTATTTCTTCATCAATGCTTTTAGTTACATCAGATTTATTATTTTCAATAATTAACTTACTTGTAGCTATTGGTATTTTAATTTCATGAATCCACATTTCAATATAATCTTTGTAGTCTTCCACTGCGAACTTATACTTATTTACATTTTCAATCATTGCTTTGTTAGTCTGTCTAAGTGTTTCTTTTAAAATCTTTCCTTCCTGAAAATTTGCATTTGGTATTATTTCAGAAATTAAATATTTTTCATCTAACTGACTTAAATTTGATTCTAGTGTATCATAATAAGATTTTTTATTTATGTATTCGGCTATAGCAAAAATTAAATAAAGAGTTATTGGAACAGCTACAATATATACCGCTATAAATCCTTCAACATTATATGGTAATAAAAATACCAAAATTGTAAACAACGCTAATACTAACACTGTAAAAGATAGAAGTTTTTCTTTTATAAAACATTTTAAGCTCATTTTTAATAATTCTCCTTTAATTTAAAATGTACCCTTGACCCCTTTTAGTTTCAATTATATCTTGCAAACCAACTTCTTCAAGCTTTGTTCTAAGCCTTTTCATATTTACAGTAAGAGTATTATCATCTATAAAACTTTCGCTCTCCCACAAATAATTTATTATTTCCTCTCTTGAAACAATTTGACCTCTTTTTGATACTAAAAAATATAATATTTTTAATTCATTTTTCGTGAGTTCAATCTGCGTATTTCCTCTTTCTAGCATACTTTTTGATACATTTAATATGAAATCTTGGCAGTCAATCTTATTTTGATTTGTATCAGTTATTTTACTTCTTCTAAGAAGTCCAGCTATTTTAGCAAGTAATATTTGCAAATTAAAAGGTTTTGTAACATATTGGTCTGCACCATAATTTAGGCTTATTAACTCGTCCAACTCATTATCTTTACTTGTTATCATAATTATAGGCACATTAGATACTTTTCTTATTTCTCTTAAAATATATTCTCCATCAATGTTTGGTAAATTTATATCCAATAGTATTAAATCAGAATTTATTTCAATTGCGTCTTTTACTGGATTTTCAAAATTTTCTAAACTTGTTGCTTCATATCCATTTTTATTTAAAAATATTTCAAGTTCTTTTCTTAATTTTTCATCATCTTCAATTATTAAAATTTTTGACATATAAACTATCTCCTCATATAATACTTTAATTTTGAATTGTTATCTCATTTAAAAGGTTGAGATAATACTTTTTTAGTAGTTTATAACCAAAAAACAAATTTTGTCAATAGGTGTTAAATGGGACGGTTCTAATTGACAGTTGGGGACGGTCCTTTTTCGAAAAAATTATTTTAAGTGTCAAACGGAACCGTCCCAATTGACAGTTGGGGACGGTCCTTTTTCGAAAAAATTATTTAAAGTGTCAAACGGAACCATCTCAATTGACACTCATTACACCACATACCAAATCTTATTATTCTTAAAATACTTTTCTAATTCACTTCTAAAAAACTCTTCGCCTTCAGATCGTAATTCATTTTTATATGCATATTTGCCTCTACCTCTGCCGGTCATTTTATTATTATCATAAATTTGTATACTATTTGGAAATGCTTCACTGTTAATTGCATTATGAACATAGCTATATGTCATAAATATTATTTCAAAAAATATATTACTCCTAGCTTTTGCATTCAATTTTTCTTGTAATTCTACAATCAAATTATGATATAGCTCTTTCCAATTATCCAAAAAAATAACCGGTGCTATTAATACTCCTATTTCATAATCTGCATCTGCTAATTTATTTATAGCTTCAATTCTATCTTTCAATCTTGATGTTCCAAATTCTACATTATTTATAATGTATTCCGGATTTACACTCATTCTTATAATTATTCTTTTCTCGTGATTTAGCCCAAGTAAATCATCTACATATGCAAACTTTGTAGGAAGTGTTAATTTACCTTTTTTAGCTTTCTTAAAATTTTCTATTGTCCAAACTAAATTATTTGTTATGGTATTTTCCAAAATCAAATCACTATTACTACCTATTTCAAATGTCAAATCTCTATCCGCTTCATTTGCTGTTTTTATTATTTTACCTAGCATTTGTTCTCTATTTACAAACAATCTTAAATAAGCGCATTTATTATAATTGCAAACCAGATAACAATACATACAACTAGCAATACAACCAGATGAAGTATATGGAACTAAATAATCAGATACTTTATAATTTGGTACAAATTTTTGAGTTTTTCTTACTCCTATAATTAAATTTCTTTTCATTTTCAAAAATTCTTTATTACTTTTCTTTCGCATTTCTTCTATATTATTATGATTTTCTATTTCTATTTTTGGAACATCTTTGTATTTTTCTAATAACTCTTTACCCAATTCATAATTCTCTATATTTTTTTCAAAATAAATAGCTGTTGGTTTAAACATAGTTTTCTCCTTTCACTCGCTACTCAATAGCGACTAGCTTTTACTATGTTTTCCAACAGCTTT
>CALXZV010000097.1 GCA_944393335.1 uncultured Clostridia bacterium
GTACTACTTAATTTTGAAAAGAATGTCTTTTTTGTATCATAAACTCTTAAACTTTTTTCTCTAGCTTCCATACATACCACCTTTCAGAATACTATTTTCTCTTTTGTTCCTATGTTTTCTGTAACTATATAAGTAACTTTTATATCATAAAAACTGCCCATATCTGTTACTGAAACTTGCTTTTCAGCCGAATCTACATTTGTTATAAGGCTATTTAACTTTTCTTCTGCTCTTTTTGTGCCTTCTTCTTTTGCTTTCTCTTCATTGTATGTAATTTCTGTATTTGTAACCTCATAATTTGTGTATTTTATAATTTCAATTGGTAAATAAAAATTAGAAAATAGTTTTATTTTTTTACTCGTATACATTGTATCATAATTTTCATATTTTGAAAGGGTTTTATAAAAATTTATTTTAAAATTATTTATTTTAATTGCATATTTATTTTCAAAATTTCCTGTTTTCTCTTTTTTCGTCTCTTTTTTGTAAATTTTTTCAGTTTGTGCGTAGGTAACTTTTGCTTTTACCTCGCCTTGTGCGTTGACATAATTGCGTCCTGTATACTTTCCTTCCATGTATCCTGCAATAAGGATATCTCCTTGTTTAACCTCTGTCCCTTCGGTTACCATAATCGTTCCATTTTGAGCTGTAATTTTTTCTATGATACCATCTTTGCTTGCAATAATATTGCAATAATCATTTTCATCAACTATTTCTGGTTTGCTGTCTGCTTCAACAATTTTTACAATTGCATTTGTGCCTGTAAGCTCAATTCCTATCCATGCAATATCATCTCTTTGATATCTTATTTTGTTCACAATCTCTTCTGTATTTACCTTTGATTTTAATGTACCAATTTTTAGTCCATCTGCATTTAAAGCCTCTATAATTTCGTTTGAATCAATAGCTGTATTTCCCGTAATTTCAATGTTCCACACAAATTTGGATAGTGCAAATATTATTGCAAATACAAGTAAAAGTAAAATGAAAAAAATCTTTCTTTTTTTATACTTTTTTAAAATAAAAGGCAAGCCATGTTTACCATTTATTTTAATTCTGCAACCATGTTTTTTGGCTATTTTAATAGCTTGTTTAAACTCTGATGCACCTAAATTCATATTCATGATAGTTGACCTAGTTCTTTTCATTCCCCAAAAGAATATGCCTTTGCTCATGCAGGTGTTTATGAATCTTTCTATGTAATAGCCTTCAATTGTAACGTTTAGGTATCCAAATATGAAGTTAAGTAAAATTTTGAAAAACATAAGCTCCTCCTTTTTATATTAAGCTTCAATATACATTTACTTTGCGTTTCGCCTATTCGCCTCAGCGCTCGTACGCGGGGGGTGTTTACTCATACTTTTCAAAATCTACGCTTTCTATGTTACCTGTAATGATTAAATCGTCTTTTGTCATTTCGTTCATAAGTAGCTCAAACCCATTTATATTAATAAGTCCCGTGCTCATTTTTATTCTTATGAAAAAATCTTGATACTCAAGAATTGCTTTATAATTTTCTATTAGCATTCTATTAAACCCTAAAATAGTCACTTTTGCTATATCTGAGCTAAGTTCTTCTGGGATGTCAAATAATTTATCAAATTTATTCAAAATTTCCTCCTTAAAAAATACATTTTTTGCATTTGCCTCACGGTTTCTTCTTAAGTGAAAACGATTGCACTCTCCGACTCAAGTTACCTTACAAATTCATCTAAACTTTTAAATTCGTAGCCCTGATTTTTGATTTCTTTTATAACCTCATCTAAAATATTTGCATTGTCTTTTGAAGTAGCGTGAAGTAGCATTATTTCACCATTATGCAAATTGTCATAAATTTTAGATTTTGCATACTCTTCTCTACCTTGATTATCTTCTACCCAATCATCATAGGCAAATGACCACATTACAGTTGTATAACCAAGAGTATTTGTATATGCAATGCTTGCCTCGCTATACTCGGCTTTTGGAGGTCTCATATATTTCATTTCATAATTAAATTTTTCATACACATTTTGGTGTAAAGTCATTACTTCTTCTTTGATAGTTTCATTTGTGCAAGAAGGCATACTTTTATGATTAACTGTGTGATTTCCAACTATGTGCCCTTCATCAATCATCCTTTTTACCAAATCTTCACTTGTTTTTAAATATTGACCAGTAATAAAGAAAGTAGCTTTTACATCATTTTCTTTAAGCACATCTAATATGTGCTCAGTATAACCCGCCTCATAGCCATTATCAAAAGTTAAATATATGTATTTATATTCATCACTTCCCATTGCCATACCATTAAACTCATTTATAATTCTTAAATTTTCACTGCCTAGGTCTGGCTGAGCGTGATTTTTTCCTCTTTTTATCCCCCATTCTATTTTTTTAGTACTAAGTGCACTATTACTAACATCTATAACTTGAAAATTATTGCTAATTCCTGCAACAAATATGATAAAAATTATAAAGAACAACAAACAGACTACTACAATAACTTTAATGATTGTTTCATTACACCAAGAACAAAAATTACCCATATAATTACCTCCTTTGTAATTATATGAGTAATTTTGATTAATATGAAATGAATTATTAATATTTGCAACATTGAAATTATGTTGGTAAATTAATTTTCTAACAAATACTCTCTCAAAGTATCAGTCTCTATTATTGACATTTCTGTTTCAAGGCTATCTAATTTATATAGCACTGAACAATCTTCTAAATTTATCTTTACTAATTTTTTAAAAATATCACTTCTTTGTCTACTAAGTTCTAGATAATTTGTTTCTTTTAGAACTTTGTTAAATTTATTTTCATATTTTTGCTCATCATATTTATTTATAATTCTTTTCTCTCCTAGCATTGTCTTTTTAATAACAATATTTGCTTTTTCTTCATTTGCAATTAAAAATGCAGCCTCCTCTTCGAGCTTTCTCAACTTTTTATCATATTCGTTAAATTTCTTTATTAATTCCTTATTTTCCTTACTATTATTCATTAAAGTTAAATAGCTAATAATCTGTTCTTTTTTCAAATACAATTCTTTTAGCTTTTTGTTATCCTTCAATATTTTTTTTACATTTGTTAATGCATCTTTTAATTCTTTTTGATCATCCTGAGTAAGCTTCATGTTCATTCCCCTTTCTTTAACCGCTGGTGCTTATTTGCAATGTATAAAAAGATGATAGAATTTGCAAAATACATCATAGGCGGTGATTTAAATTGAAAAATATTTCTAATAAACGAAAATACAGTAAAGATCTTGATGGTAAACTTAATACTGTAGGAAAAAACATTTTTACACTTAGGACTGAACAAAAGTTGTCTAGGCAAAAATTATCTGATAAACTGATGCTTAGAGGTGTAGACATATCAACACAATCTATTTACGATATTGAAATAGGAAATCGAACAGTGCTAGATTATGAGCTATGCGCCATTGCAAAAGTTCTAAAGACTTCTACAGATGAGCTTTTGAAAGACTTTAGTTTTAAATTAGATAATGATTAATTTACAGTTTTTTCCATTTAAAAACATTCTTTCTATATTTGTTTTTATAGTCGACGATATAACGTCTATTTTTTTGCCTTTTCATTGGTTTTGACTAAAAATACATTCTCTTTTGTTTTTGCAAAAAAGATATAAAAACTTATATATTTGAAATAAAAATTTGAAGTAATTTATGTTACCATAATTTTACACTCTTATTATATTACATATTTGGTCAACTGTCAATTGAATTTTTACAAGAATTGGAATTGGTTGTTAAATGGGACGAGTGAGGTTGTCAAACGGGACGGTTCTAAATGTCAAATGGGACGGTTTTAAATGTCAAATGGGACGGTTCTAAATGACAATCACATCAGTGTGATTGTCATTTAGAACCGTCCCGTTTGACAACTTTCCATTTGACAACGTCTCAATTAAAATTTTCGTTTTAGGACCGTCCCCAACTGAAAAAAATTATTTACCATAGTAACTATCTAGCATAATTTGTTTAATTTCACTTACTAGTGGTACTCTTGGGTTTGCTGATGTACATTGGTCTTCAAATGCTCTATCTGCTAGCATATCTACTTTAGCTAAGAATTCTTTTTCATCTATTCCAGCTTCTTTAAATGATTTTGGAATACCAACATCTGCTCTTAATTTATCTACTTCTTTTACTAATGATTCTAATCCTTCGTCATCAGTATATGCTGGGAAGTTCATTCTTCTTGAAATTTCTGCATATTTATGTTTTGCAACATAATATTCATATTTTGGGAATGATACAAATTTTGTTGGGTCATCTACACCATTATATTTTATTACATATGGAAGTAAAATTGCATTTATTCTTCCATGTGGTAAATGGAATTCAGCGCCTATTTTATGTGCCATTGAGTGACATACTCCTAAAAAAGCATTTGTAAATGCCATACCTGCTATTGTACTTGCATTATGCATTTTTTCTCTAGCTTCTTTATTTGAGCCATCATTATATGCTACCCTTAAATATTTAAATACTAATTCAGTTGCCTTTTCGGCCAAACCATCTGTGTAATCTGATGCCATATTTGATACATAAGCTTCTAATGCATGTGTTAAAACATCCATTCCTGTATCTGCTGTAACACTCTTTGGTAAACTCATAACCAAGTCTGGATCAACTATTGCAACATCAGGTGTTA
>CALXZV010000098.1 GCA_944393335.1 uncultured Clostridia bacterium
CTATATATTCTTTTCTCATATACAATTTATCTTTATAAACTTCTATAACAAAATCTCTAACTAGTTTATCTGTTTTCATTATTGCATACAATAAAATGTATTTACTTGTTTCTATATCAGTATAAACAAATTCTTCCAACATTTCATGATTCATCACATTAAGTCTCCTAAATATTGGTGAATTAACTCTTACTATACTTTTAGTTGATTTATATTTAATTAAATTTTCATCTATATTCTTTTTTTTCAAGTCTTCAGGGCTTATTCCATCTAACAAATATTTAGCAAGTATTTTAGTTTCGCTATACATAAATGGTTCTCCTGTTAGCTTTGCACTATAATCTTCCATAAAAACTCCTTATCATATTTAATTATATATATTTTATCATATAACTTTAATTCTGTATATGATTTTAGGAATTTTTTATCAATATTCGCAGAATTTCAGTTAATCATTCCAAAATGTTCGCAAATTAAAAATTATTATTTCTTATACTTTAATAATCTAATAAAAAACTATTAATTTTCCTGTTGTTCTATCCATTCCATAATTCTCAACTTATTAGCTACATAACTATTCTTTGTCATTATTAAAGTTAAGTCATACACAATTATATAATTGCATAATTATATAGACTTATTTTAAAATTCTTATTTTTATTTTAAAATGCTTTGTACCTAATTTTTAGTTTCTACTAATTCACCTTTATTTGACTTTTGCGCTTTTACCATATTAAATACTTTAACAAATTCAGAATGTGTTGGAATAATTATTGAATAAGACTTTGAACCAGTTTGTATAATTACACCGTCTTTTGCATCTATAATGGCTGTAATTTTATTTAATGGTTTATCAAAACTTTCTTTTGCTGAAATATAAATAACTCTCATATTAGTCAAACATAATGTTCCATTATATTTTGTTCTTTGTGTTTCTCTAATAGCCTTCTCTCCAGAGCCTCCAGTTCTATAAGGTATCCCTTTCATAATTCTAATGCTCACGCCACTACTTTTACCAGTATATCCTGTCATTACAGTTTTGTCTTCAAAAGTATAACCTCTATCAGCATAATGGCATATTTCACCATCTTTTAAATTTAAATTTTCTACAGCTATTTCTGGCAATTCACCATTACTTATTTTTTCCAATATTTTTTGGTTCATAAGTGACTTTAAAGATTTCTCGGATGTATTTCCAGTAAGCTCTTTATAAATATCTATAATCCATCCTACTCCAAACAGTCCCAATGTACATAAATATAGAATTCCCATTTTATAGTCTTTATCCAAAAACTTATGTACACCTAGCATTCCGAAAAATACTACTATAAATACTCTTATTCCTTTTTTCAATCTATATTCCCCCTTAATTTTTATTTTTGTAATCAAAACTCTTAATTTAATTATTTTATATCACTAATTCAATTTTAAAACAATACCTTGAAATTCTCTCTAACAGTTATGTCTCCTTCTCCACCTCATACCCTGCAATTTTATATCCTCTCATTCTTCGTTCAAACATCTTATCCAAGACTTTCATATTATCCAAATAATCATAAACTATCACCTTGTTCTTTCCATCATGCTCTCTATGAAGTCTTCCCACGTATTGGATAATTCTACCTTTCCAAGATACTGGCATCGTCAAAAATAAAGTATCAAGCCTGCTATCATCAAAGCCTTCACCTATTGAACTACTTGTTGCTAAAATTATTCTAGGTCTGCCTTCTTCATCCGCTTCTCTTAATATATTTTGCACCTCAACTGCCTGCTTTTTTCCCATGGTCCCTTTATAAATCACTACAGGTATACCTAACCCTTTTAACTTTTCCTCCAAACCTTCTTTTAGAATTTTCAAATGGTCTACTCTTTCAGTTAATACAATAGGTATCCTTCCTTCTAATACGCTTTGCTTAATGTCTTCAATTATAATTTCGTTTCTAAATACATTATTGCACATATCATTAAGAAGTTCTGAAATTTGTAACTTCTGCTTTTCTTCTTCTCCAATGAATTTATATCCAGTATTTTTAACAATTACAACATGTTCCATTTTTCTATTTTGTTTTAGCTCACGATTTGCAACTCTAACACGTATATCTCCACATTGCATATAAATAATTTTATGCAATCCATCTTTCCTTGTTGGCGTTGCTGTTAGACCATAGACATATTTACTTCTTATTGCTTTCATTACTTGCTCAAAGCCATAAGCTGCCACATGATGACATTCATCTACAATAACTAAGCCATAATTTTTGACTAAGTCTTCCATATTTTCTTTTTTCGTCAAAGATTGAACACTCGCAATGTCTAATTTACCATTTAAATTTTCTTTGCTTGCACCTATTTGTCCTATTTCTTTTTTGTTTATATCTAAGAAATATGATAATCTTTCTTTCCATTGTTCTAAAAGACTATTTCTATTAACTAAAACTAAAGCATTAACTTTTAGCTTTGAAATAATTTTTGCTGCTATAACTGTTTTTCCAAACCCTGTTGTAGCGCACAATACTCCAGTATCATATTTAAGTAATTCATTCATTACTTTTTCTTGCTTTTTATTTAACGTTCCAACAAAATTATAATCAGTTTTTATTCCTAATTCTCTATTATCTTTTATAACTAATTTAACATTACTTTTCTCACATATTGTTCTAATTTTGTCCATACACCCTCTAGGTAGTATTAGGAATCTTTCATCTTCTTCAAAACAACTAATAATTCTAGGTGTTTTATAAATAGGTAATCTCAATCTTTGTTTTTCATAAAATTCTGGATTTGTAAAACTTGCCAATCTTTTTAAATATGATAATTCATTCGGCAAAAGCTTTAATTTTTTTACATATATTTGATTATCCAAAATGCATTCTATATTATTTGCAAATATAATATCTTTTATATTTTCTTTTTTAGGTATTTCATCATCCTCAATAATTTCTGTTGTTTCAGGTTCAGCAAAGTCTTCATTAGCATATTTTTCTACTATAGTATATACTTCGTCCTTTGTCATCTTTTTTAAATTTGCTAATATTTCTATCTGATTTTTTTGAACATCAAAATATTTATCTACAAATACTGTATTTCCCTCTTTGCAACTTTCTCCTTGAAATGGTAATGCTATTAAATTTCCAAATCCTCCTTTAGGCATTGTATCTTGATTAGGAAAAAGGTCTATCATAAGAACTTAAATCTAAAGATCCTTTTTCTATAGTTTTTGTTAACAATATATTTCCTAATTTTCTAGCAACCTTTGCTAAAACGCTTCCTTCAAAAAATATCCAAACATGAGCACCGTTTCCTGATCTTGACCTTTCCACATAAATTGGTACATTTAACTCATCACAAATGCTCCAAAAAGCCGATACGTCTTTTTCATAAGTTTTTTTATCAAAATCAATTGCTAAAAAGTTACAAACGTCGCCTGGTAATAACGGATATATTCCTATACCTATTTCTCCTTTTAGATGTTTTAACACAATATCTTCAGTTAAAGGTACTAATTCTCTAAATGAACATTCACTACATTTAACTTTTGGCTTATCACATTTATATTTATTAAATTCATTTTTACATACTGGTGTATATCCCGCTTTACCGGTCTTTTTACTTACATACCTTTTAGCAAATACATCTGTTCTTCCTCTAAATACATTCATAAATATTTTAATTTTTTCTTCATTTGAAATAGCTTTGTTGCTTTCTATTTGGATTTTTTCTGGTTGTTTACCATATATTTTTTCTTTAAGTTCTTTGTTTTCTTTTTCCAACTTTTCAATTAATTTTATTAGTTCTTGCCTATTCATATTTTCTAACAAAACTATCACTCCAATCATAAGATATTTTTCTATACAAAAAATTGATTGCAACACTCTATTTTACGCCATTATTATACTATATTTTGGCTATTTTTGCAAATTATGTAAATTTGCAAAAATGAAAAATATAACTTTATAAACTTGTAAAATAAAAAGATGCCTTTATTAAAAAGACACCTAAAAATATTTTTTAAAAATTTTTATATTAAATTATAGCCATCACTAATTTAAAAATTTACGCCATTCTACGCTTTATTTCCTTCGCTTGCATTATTTCCTAATATCTTAACTCCACCTGTGGCTTCCACAGTCTTCGTTGCCATTTCTTTAACTTGAAGATATGCGTTATCTAGTTTTGTTTGCAAATCTTCCTTTTCTTTATTTACTTTTTGAATTTCTTCTTGCAATGATTCAATTTTATCATTTTGTCTGTCTATAGTATTCTGAAAATCTTTTTTCAATAATTCAGTAGCATATTTGTTATCTTTAGTAATTTCAGCAGTAGCTTCTTTTTTACCTCTTTCATATTCTTTATCTAAAAGTGCAGGAATTTCATTTACTTTTTCCTCTAATTCTTTTAAATGCTCTTGATTTTTTTCTGCTTCTTCCAATAATTGATTTGTGGCTAATTCTTTTTCTGCCAATTCTTTTTCTCTTTGCTGTTTTTCATCCTCCCACTGGTTGTTACTAATTTCTCTTTCCCTTTTTAATTTATAGTTATACTCCTCAACTTCTCTATCTCTTTCAACTTTTAGTGCTTTTGCTTTAGAGTCATATTCTTTTTGTAATTCTTC
>CALXZV010000099.1 GCA_944393335.1 uncultured Clostridia bacterium
ATTTCAATAATAGATGAATTACCACCTAATAGAAAAAAAGTAGAAACATATGCAGTAAGTAAAAGATATGAAGAAAGAGTAAATAATTTCATAAAACAGCAAGTTCTAAGCGGAAGGCAAGCATACATAGTTTGCCCATTGGTAGAAGAAGGAGAAGACGAAAGCACCGCAAATTTAAAAGCAGTTACAGAACTTTATGAAAAATACAAAAATGAAGTATTCAAAGATTTTTCAGTAGAATATTTGCATGGCAAAATGAAATCAAAAGAAAAAGACGACATAATGACAAGATTTAAAAATGGAGAAATACAAATATTAATATCTACAACAGTTATAGAAGTAGGCGTAGACGTACCAAATGCAAGTGTAATGGTAATAGAAAACGCAGAAAGATTTGGCTTAGCACAGCTACATCAATTAAGAGGAAGAGTAGGAAGAGGAGAATACGCATCATATTGCATATTAAAATATAATGGTGGAAGTGACATAACAAGACAAAGAATGGAAACAATGACAAAAACAGATAATGGCTTTGTCATTGCTGAAAAAGACCTAGAACTAAGAGGCTCAGGCGAATTCTTTGGAACAAAACAACATGGCCTTCCAGAATTTAAAATAGCAAACTTATTTAAAGATATGGAAGAGTTAAAAGAAGTACAAGCCTTAGCAATAGAAATAATACAAAAAGACCCTAGATTGGAAAAAGAAGAAAACAAACCATTAAAACTATTGGTAAGAGAAAAATTTACATCAAAAGAAGAAATAACTATATAAAATTTTCAGTTGGGGACGGTCCTAAAACGAAAAAAATTGTCAAATGGGACGGTTCTGATTGACAACACTTTTATTATCAATAGGGTCGCTTTTGTTTGACGCTCTTTTACTAATAAAAATTTATTGAAAAAACCAAATAAAAAATATATAATAAAGAAAAATCGAGGAGCAAAAAATTATGACGGAAATCGCTGAAAGCCTTGGGGCTGTATATATATATATATATATATCGTAAGATTTAACAAAATAATTTATGTGAACATAGAGAAAAAGCTATGCTTTTTAGACGTACAAAAAATGTCTAATTGGCATAGTTTTTTTATGTTTTTTTCAGTTGGGGACGGTCCTAAATCGAAAAAATTTTCCGTCGGGGACGTGTGTCAAATGGGACGGTTCTAATTGACACAAAATAATGTCAAATAGAACCGTCCCAACTGACAACAATAAAATAAAAGAAATGGAGAAAGATGATTATGAAGAAATTAAGTAAAAAACAAAAGTTAATAATATTTATAGCAATACTTCTAATAGCAGTTATATTAGCAATAGTAATAACCACAAATATTATAAATAATGGTCAAGTAGCAAGTGAAAGGTATTCTGCTACCACAGCAAATGCAAACTCAAATTTAGTAGCAGGATATATAAAAGAAGGAATAACAATAGGAGGAATAACAGGTACACTAGAAAGCTTAAATACCTTTGATGCTACAGCAACTCCAGAAGATATTATATGGGGTAAAACTGGCTATGTAAAGGGAGAAAAAATAACTGGAACAAAAGTAGTAACAGTAGCACAAGGAAAGGCATCACAAAAAGCATTTGAAGAAAATACAACACTAATAGACGACTATGGAAATAGAGTAAAAGTGCCAGCGGGCTTTAAAATAGCAGAAGATTCAGCAACATCAGTTACAGGAGGAGTAGTAATAGAAGATGTAACAGCAAAAGGAGCAACAGAATACACAAAAGGGAGTCAATTCGTATGGGTGCCTGTAGGAGATGTAAAAACAGATAATCTAGGAAATTCCACGAACATAACATTAGGAAGATATCTTTTTGAGGAAGATGGTAAAGAAAATTTAATTCAATCTGCTGATGATTATGCAAATGAAACAAACTTACCAGATCAAATTACAAGTGGATACTATTATCAAGAATTATTGAATTCTACGAATTCAAACAATGTGAAAGCTTATGATATTGCAGATTTTATTTTGAAAACAAAATCTGCAGGAGGATATTTTATAGGAAGATATGAAATGGGAGATGCAATGGCAATTAATTCTGCTAAGGAGGGCATAGAAAATCAATCAAATCCTAGTAATCCAGTAACATGTAAATCAGGAGTATATCCATATACCTTCATAAGCCAAGGTGATGCTGCAAATTTAAGTAGAAATATGTACAGTGATGATACATATAAAAGTGATTTAATTAATAGCTATGCATGGGATACAGCGTTGGTATTTATACAAAATTTTAGTGGAGATAAAAGTTATTCTAGAAAAAAAGCGTTTCAAAATACATTAGCTAAATGTGGAGAGACAACTGATGGAAATAATAAAGATGTGAGTTGCAACATATATGATATGGCATCAAATACTATAGAATGGACTACAGAAACTCACTCTGGAAAGGAAGATTATAGTTATCCTTGTACAGATAGAGGAGGAGCATTTTTTAGAGATGATAGTTATTCTTGTTATCGATATAATGACGCAGTTGGAGATTGCGATAAAACTATATCATTTAGGGCTATTCTATATTTATAGTAATATGAAAGATGTGTTGTCAAATGAGACGGTTCTTTTTGACAACACAAAAGATAGTAAATCGCAAAAATTAATGATATAATGTCCATAAATAATACAAGAAAAGAAAGGTGATAATATGGACATAAAATCATTAAGTCTAGAAGAAAGAATTGGACAAGCTTTAATAATCGGTTTAGATGTACAAGCTGGTCAAAAAATGTACGAAACTATAGATACAATAATAGATAAATATAAGGCAGGTGGAATATGCCTATATAGAAAAAACTACAATACTTATGAAGAATTAGTAAAAGTAATTAACTACATAAAAGAAAAGAGTAGTGAGCAAAAAGTTCCAATTATAATATCACTAGATCAAGAAGGCGGCAGAGTAAATAGGCTTCCAAATGACTTTTTAAATTTGCCTTCAGCAAATAAGCTAGCAAAATATTCAAATGAGCAAGAAGATTTAGTAAAAGAAGCGGGAGAGCTTACTGGTAAAATACTAAAAAAGCTTGGAATTGATATGGATTTTGCACCGGTGTTAGATATAAAAAGATTTCCAGATAATCATGCAATAGGTGATAGAGCATTTAGTGAAAATGTAGATGATGTGTGTAAATATGGCATAGAATATGCATTAGAATTGCAAACTCAAGATGTAATGCCAGTTGTAAAACACTTTCCAGGTCATGGTGCAACAAATCAAGATACACACTTTACACTTCCAAAAATAAAATGTACTATGGAAGAATTAAAAGAAGATTTAAAGCCGTTTGAAAAAGCAATTGATAATAAAATTCCAGCAATACTTGTAGGTCATCTAGTAATTAAGAAGGAAACAGGTAAACTTCCCGCATCACTTTCAAAAAGATTTATAACAAAATATAAAAAAAAAAAGTATCATTACAATGGATTAATTATAACAGATGATATAAGAATGAAAGCAATAAGATTCTATTTTATAGGCAAATTTAATCCAATAAAAATAGCATTTGATGCCGGAAACGATATGATAATGCTTAAATATTTAGGTAATGAAGAAAAGTGGATGAAAAATATAGAAGAAGAAATAAGAAGCGGAATAATGCTCGGAAGACTAGACAGAAAGGTGCGTAGAATACTAAAAGCAAAAGAAGAATACAAAGTAAGTACAGATAAAATTGAGGTAGACAATGAATTTGTAGAAGAAGTAAATAATAAGATAAAAATAATAAGAGAAAAATGTAAATAAAGGAGCTTTTGAATGACAAAAAAATTGCCAATAGAAATACTGCTGAATGACAAAAAATTAAACTTGAAAAAATCTCCAAAAACCCTTGACTTTAGCCTATATTTATTATATAATAGAAAAGCATGTAAAGAGATGCGTTGAAGTAGAATGTGGCTACACACCTACATACGTAGGCGATGGAGGGAACTTCTATGGAGTATGTCATGGCTAAGACCAAGGCGGTAAGTATAAATCAAAGCACTTATCCCAAGATTATCATGCAAACTTGGGATTTTATGTTGAATATAAAAGAAACACAAGGGTGCGTTTATAACTTCCGACTAATTATCATTTCAAGGAGGTAAAAATATGGCAACAAAGAAGAATTCAAAAGAAACAGTTACAAAAACAAGTGCTGCAAAAAGCGAGAAGATCAGAATAAGACTTAAAGCTTATGATCATGTAGTTTTAGAACAGTCTGCTGAAAAAATAGTAGATACTGCTAAAAAAACAGGAGCAAAAGTTTCAGGACCTATTCCACTTCCAACAGAAAAGGAAGTTGTAACAGTTATTCGTTCTCCACACAAAGACAAAGATTCAAGAGAACAATTTGAATTAAGAACTCATAAAAGAGTTATCGATATTCTTTATCCAACACAAAAAACAGTTGACAGTCTTATGAAAATAGACTTACCAGCTGGTGTAGATATAGAAATTAAATTATAATTAGCTATGCTGACAAACTGTCAGCCAATAGGAGGGAAATATGAAAAAAGCATTAATAGGAAGAAAAGTTGGAATGACACAAATCTTCGATGAAGAAGGAAAAGTTATTCCAGTAACAGCAATAGAAG
>CALXZV010000100.1 GCA_944393335.1 uncultured Clostridia bacterium
TTTATAGAAAATTATGAAGGAGAAAGTAGTAAACTAAATCAATGTATGGAAATAGTAAAAGATGCAATAAATGGTGGTCACAAGATCTTGCTATTTTCAGGATATTCATCAATGTTTACTTATTTAGAAAGAGAATTTAAAAAAGAGAATATAAAATATTTTAAATTAACAGGACAAACAAAAGTAGAAGATAGAATGGACTTGGTAAATGAATTTAACAATAATGACGATATAAAAGTATTTCTAATTTCTCTTAAAGCTGGTGGAACAGGTCTTAACTTGATAGGTGCAGACATGGTAATACATTATGACCCATGGTGGAATTTATCTGCAGAAAATCAAGCAACAGATAGAACTTACAGAATAGGTCAAAAAAGAAATGTGCAAGTATATAAATTAATTACTAAAAATTCAATCGAGGAAAAAATATATAATTTGCAAGAAAGAAAGGCAAAACTTGCAGAAGATATGCTTTCAATGAATGAAACATTTATTAGTAAGTTGTCTAAAGATGAGATTATGGATTTGTTTGAGTAGATTGAAAAAGAGAGGAAGATTTTAATGAAAGATTACATAAACATAATAGGCGCGGGCTTAGCAGGAAGCGAAGCGGCATATCAAATAGCAAAAAGAGGAATAAAAGTTAAGTTGTATGAAATGAAGCCAGTAAAGTTTTCACCTGCCCATTCCAATAGTAACTTTGCAGAAATTGTATGTAGTAATTCTTTTAAGTCAAATTTGCTTACAAATGCTTGTGGTTTATTAAAAGAAGAATTAAGAAGACTAGATTCATTACTTATAAAAATTGCAGATGAAACAGCAGTTCCTGCAGGACAAGCTTTGGCAGTGGATAGAGAAGAGTTTGCCAAAAAAGTTACAGAGAGTTTAAAAAATAATCTTAACATTGAAATAATAAATAAAGAAGTTGTAAGCAAATATGATGAAACAATAGCTAATAAAAATCAAAAGGCAAATTTAGCTCAAGACAAAGATAGTAAATTAGATAAAAGCTTAACCCAAGAAAAAGAGCTTATTAATAAATCAGATTCAAATCCAATTTTCTTCGAAGATTTAATAAACGAAGACACAATAACCATAATAGCAACAGGACCACTTACATCAGACTCTTTATCTATTGGAATAAAAAAGCTAACTGGCGAAAATGATTTGCATTTTTATGATGCAGCGGCTCCAATTATAGAAAAAGATAGCATAGATTTTAACATTGCTTTTTATGGGGATAGATATGAGCAAGAAAAGAAAAAGGACGAAACGCTTGAAGAATGGCATAACAGGATTTCAGAATATAATAAAAATAATATTGCAAGTGGTTCTAATATAAAGCCAAATGTATATGAAATAACTGATAACGCTGATGAATTAGTAAATAGTAAAGCAGAAAAAAATGATACCAACAGCTACATTAATCTTCCAATGAATAAAGAAGAATACGAAAATTTTGTCCAAGAGTTAATAAATGCAGAAGTAGTAACACTTCACGATTTTGAAAAAGGAGAAATATTTGAAGGTTGTATGCCAGTAGAAGTAATGGCAAAAAGAGGAATAGACACATTAAGATTTGGACCACTTAAACCAGTAGGCTTTGATGACCCTAGAACAGGAAAAAGACCATATGCGGTTGTGCAACTTAGACAGGATAATACTGACGGAACATTGTATAATATGGTGGGATTTCAAACAAATTTAAAATATGGAGAACAAAAAAGGGTATTTTCAATGATACCGGGATTAAATAATGCAGAGTTTGTAAAATATGGAGTTATGCACAGAAATACATTTATAAATTCACCAGAATTATTGGATAATACATACAATTTAAAGAAAAAAACAAATATATATTTTGCTGGGCAAATAACAGGTGTAGAAGGATATGTTGAATCAATATCTTCTGGTATGGTGGCTAGCTTAAATGCGATAAAGCAATTTAATGATGCCAATAAAAAATTATTAAAAAGTGCAACCTTAAGCAAATTAGAAAACAAAGAAAATGTAAAGAATAAAATAAAAGAATATAAATTTACAAAAAGTGATAGAGAAACTATAGAAAAAATTACTTTTTCAAAAGAAACAATGACAGGAGCACTAGCAGATTACATTTCAACTCCAAAAGAAAACTTTCAACCAATGAATGCAAACTTTGGAATTTTACCACCTTTAGAAGGTGAAAAGATAAAAGACAAAAAGAAAAGGTATGAAAGCTTAAGTAATAGAGCACTTGAAAAACTAGAACAATTAAATGAAAATTTGAATATATAGAACTTAAAAATATGAAAAATAATCTTGATTAGCAATAGAATATTAAATTTATATTACAAATTTAATATTTCTATTGCATATTTTTTGTGCTTATTGTAAATTTATAAACATAGTAGATTAATATATAGCAAATAATTTACATAATCATCTTGAATTGCTTATGAAAATATGATACAATAAACTTATGAGTAAAAAAAGGGAGGATAATTTTATGCCAAGGAGAATAAATGGTCCACAAAACAGGGAACAACTTCAAATGATGGTTGAGGCTGTTAGAGGAGAGGTAAACTTAGCTCAAGATTTGCTTAACTCATATGAGCAAGATTTAGCAAATTTAGAAGCGGACACAACATTACCTGCAAACGATAAGGATTCTAGAAGAGTTTTCTTAGAAACAGCAATTAAGGAAAGTAGAGATTTATTGAATTTAAGACAGAAACAATTAAAGTCCATAGATCCAATGAGAGGTGGCAAAGCAGCAGGACAAGCCAGAAGAGAAGTATGGAATGATACTACAATTGAAAGCAAGGGCATGAATGCTATAATGCAAGAAAAATCTAATATTGTAAAAGAAGAAAAACATACTCAAGATATATCAAAACTTCAAGCAGAAAGACAAGCAAGGTCAGAAGCTGTAAGAAATGCTGCAACAGCTTTAGCTACAGCGGCAAATAAGTTAGCTGATGAGAAACAAGCAAAAGAAAACAGTGAAGCTAATTTTATGTTTATTAAGCGACCAGATTTTGTTGAAGGATCTAATAGATGGGATTTTATAGATAAAAGTGAATCTGGTAGAACATATATATATGGCGATCCAGATAATCAAAATGTTAGATATATTTATAATCCAGAAATTTCAGAGGTTATTAAAAGTGAGATTATTGGTAAAAAAAGATTGAATAATGTTTTTGATATAAAGTCAGGAACATGGATGCAATTCCCAGAAGAATATTTAAACAAGAAAAATTGGCACTATGATGGACTAGAAGGAAAATGGAGAGAATATAAACTTGGACAAGAACAATCACAGGATCATAATTTAGAAGATGATGTATGGCAAGTACCTGTATATGACCAAAATGGTAATTTAGTATTTGAAACCAAAACAGATGAAGAAATGATAAATAAAAGATCAGAAGAAGAAACAAAACAAATGGCAGAACAAATTGAAAAATCAATTCTTGGTAAAGATGATGACAAAAGCAACATAAAACTTGATGATAATAAATTTGTTTATAGAAAACAGAGAGAACATTTAAGTTTGTTTCAAAAAATAAAGCAGTGGTTTATGAGATTGTTTAATAAAAATTACCAATTGCCTGAACCAACAAATAAATATATTTATCGTAGTGATAGAAAAGCTGTAAATGGAGAAAAATTAGATAATAATGACAAAACAGTTTATACTAGTGAAAAAGAAAAAAGAACTATAAAAGGATTTTATCTTCCAAAAGTCAAGAAATTCTTTAAAGACAATAAAAGAACAATAATGATTTTGAGTGCTACAGCTTTAGCTTCTATAGCAGTAGCTGCCGGAATAAATGCACGTAAAGCATACAATAAAGGGATAATAGAAGAAAAAGCAAGACAAGAACAAATGAGGCAAGAAGAAGAAAAACAAAGAGAATTAGAAGAACAACAAGCATTGCAAGAGGCTAAAGAGCAACAAACAGAGGAACAAGAGGATACATTAGTAAAACAAGATGGTAAAACACTAACTACAGGTTCAATAAAAAAACAATATGTTGCTAATGAAGGTCTTGAATATACTGAAAATGCTTTAGGTAATGGAAATAGGAGAACATTGCAAGCAAATACTGTTGTTGAAATTTTTAATAGAGCAATCGTTAAAGAAAATGATGATGGAACAAAGCAAGTTATATTAACGGCAAAAGGCAAAACTTGGGATGATTTTTGCAAAGAATCTGGAATGAGCATTGAAGAAATTCAAAATTTATTAAAACAAGATAAAACCTATGAAATGGCTGCTATCCAAATAGGCGGAACAAATCATAATATATTTAATACATATGGTTGGGTAAAAACTTCTGACTTAGAAAAAAGCTCAAAAGATACTGAGAACTTAAAAGATTTTGAAATTACAACTGGAGATAATACAGAAATTCTTGAACAATTGCAGAATCAAGAACAAGAAGGCGAAAGATAATTTGAAACTTGTCAGTTGTTGTCAATTGGGACGGTTCTAATTGACAATCACACCAGTATCAAAAACGTAAACTCTTCTAAAAAAATTTTAGTTGAAAAAATATTCTTTAAAATATAGAATAAAGAAAAATTTGAGGAGCACAAAAGAAT
>CALXZV010000101.1 GCA_944393335.1 uncultured Clostridia bacterium
AAAAATTGGTCATGTAAGTTGTCTAATCTTCCTTCAAATATATCTTCATTATCTAGTACAGTTACTTTTGTGGCTTCACTTGTGATTCCACTTAAAAATTTTGGTACATTAAATCCTATTACAATTATTAAAAGTATTATCAAGTTTGAAATAATAAAAGATTTTCTTTTTACCATATCTTTTATTGTAAAAGCTATTACTGTAAATAAACTTCTCATTATTTATCACCTACCTTTTCTATGAATATGTCATTTAGGCTTGGTTTTTTTACTTCTAATTTTTCAACTTCTATATTTTTTGAAACAAGCCTTTTTAGTAGGTTCTGAGCCTGCAGTTCATCATTTATAGCAATTTCATATTGATTATCTAATTCTTTTATTATTTGTAAACCTTCTTCTTGTATTTCTTTTGAAACATCAACTTTTGTTATTAATTCCACTCTATTTGCTTTGTAGCTTTCCTTTATTTCTTTTAAATTTCCTTGTAAAATAGTTTTTCCTTTGTTTAAAATTAGTATATCTGTGCAAAATTCTTCTATTGAAGCCATTTGATGACTTGACATTATTATATATGTGCCTTTTTCTACTAGTTCTAAAATAGCTGATTTTAGTAGCTCTGTATTTATTGGATCAAGTCCACTAAATGGCTCATCTATTACAAGTAATTCCGGGTTATGTATTACAGCTGTTATAAATTGTATTTTTTGTTGATTTCCTTTTGATAATTTTTCAGCTGTTAGATTCTTATACTCTTCTACTTCTAATCTTTTAAGCCAGAAGTTCATTGATTCTTCTGCGTCTTTTTTCTTCATACCTTTAAGTTTTGCAAGATACATTAATTGTTCACTAATTTTAATTTTTGGATAAATACCTCTTTCTTCTGGCAAATATCCAAAGTTTACGTACTTTCTTTCAACTTCTTTTCCATTCCATGTAATTGTTCCACTATCTTTTTTTAGAATTCCTAATATCATTCTAATTGTGGTAGATTTTCCAGCACCATTTGTGCCAAGCAAGCCAAATACGCCAGGCTTGTTTATTTCAAATGATATATTATCTACTGCTAGTTTTTCACCAAATGTTTTGCTAACGTTTTGTACTTTTAACCCCATACATCCTCCTTTTTACAACCATTCGTGGTATTTCTTTATGTAAGCTTTTTTTACAATTTGTGCAATGACAGTATAGCATATATTTAGTAGTAACACAACTAGGTAAACCTTAATTGGTAATATTACAAAATCAAATTCTGTAATACCATGCAAGATTATTGGCACTAATATTGTTCCAACTATTGTTACTAATGACATTATTGTTAGTGGTTTGCTTGCCCTTGATTGTATAAATGGTATTTTTTCCGTACGAATAAAATGTATTATTAACGTTTGTGATACCAAACATTCTACAAACCATGCTGTTTGGAAATAGCTTTGCATTTCTACTGAATTGTATCCTAGTACAAACCAGAATATTGCAAATGCCATTACATCTATTGTTGAACTTGTTATGCCCATTACGACCATAAATCTTCCTAGATTTTTAGTATTCCATTTTCTTGGTTTAATTATGTATTCTTCATCTACACTATCATAAGGTATGGCTATTTGTGAAAATTGAAATAAGAAGTCTTGAATTAGCATTTGTATTGGTAGTAATGGCAAAAATGGTAAAAATATACTTGCTATTAATATGCTAAATACATCACCAAAATCTGAACTTAATTCTAGTTTCATGTATTTTTCTATATTCGCATATACTTTTCTTCCTTCCAATACTCCATCTAATATAACTTTTAAGCTTTTTTCTAATAGAATAATGTCACTTGATTCTTTTGCTATGTCTGCGCCTGTATTTACACATATTCCTACATCTGCTGAATGTAAAGATGCTGCATCATTTACTCCGTCTCCCATATACCCTACAACATGGCCGTTATTTCGTAGCGTTTTTACTATTCTTTCTTTCTGCATTGGGTTCATTCTTGCGAATATATTTACTTCTTCTACCTTTTTGCTTAATTCTTCATCAGACATTTTTTCTAAGTCTGAACCCAATAAAACATCTCCCTCAATTCCGACTAAACCACAAATATTTTCTGTTGCATATTGGTTATCTCCAGTAATTACCTTTGTTTGTATTCCGTATTTTTTTAATTCTTTTATAGTTTGTTTTACATCTTTCTTTGGTGGGTCTAAGAATCCTACTAACCCGATAAATGTCATGTTTTTCTCATCTTTTGCATTAAATATATTTACACCTGAATATTCTTTTTTGCTTGCTATAGCTATTACTTGCATTCCTTTTGTTGCTAACTCTTTGGCTTTTTCTTCTATTTTTTCAATTTTTTCTTTTGTTATATTTTGTATTTCACCTTTATTATTTACTTTTGTGCAAATCTTTAAAATCTCTTCTAATGCCCCTTTTGTAATTAATGTGTAGTCATCTTTTTTTACAACTATACTCATTCTTTTTCTGGTATAGTCAAATGGTATTTCGTCGACTTTTACATACCCTTCTATATCTACTTTATGCTCTTTTCCAAATGACATTATAGCCCTATCTACTATATTTTTTAGTCCTGTGCTTAAATAACTGTTTAAGTAAGCATATTTTAAAATAGATAAATCTTCATCGCCATTTAAGTCTATATATTTTTGCAATACAATTTTATCTTGAGTTAAAGTTCCTGTTTTGTCTGTGCAAAGTGTATCTATTGTTCCCAAATTTTGTATGGCTTTAATATTTTTTACAAGTGTTTTCTTCTTCTCTAAGCTTCTACTTCCTTTAGTTAAATTTACATTTACTATCATTGGAAGCATACTCGGAGTTATACCAACTGCAACTGATAAAGCAAAAAGTAAAGCTTCACTCCAATTATTTCTAATAAAGCCAAATAGTATAAATACAGCTATTGAAACTATTAGCATGCATTTGATAAGCAATTTTGTTATGCTGTCCATTTCTTTGGTATAATTGGTTGGCTCTCTTTTTTTGCTTATTTCTTTATTCATTTTGCCAAGATATGTGTCAAATCCTGTTGTTATAACTGCTCCAATGCCTTTTCCACTAACTACATTTGAACCCATTAAGCAAATATTTGGAATATTGAACACATCATCATCTTGTTTTCCAGCTTTTCCTGCTATTTTTTCAACAGGTACACTTTCTCCTGTAAATGCAGATTGGTTTACAAACAAATCTTTTGTTTCTAGTAAAACCATATCTGCTGGAACAATTGAGCCTGCATTAAGAGTAATAATGTCCCCTACAACAACATTTTCTGTGTAAATAAGTGTATCTTTTTCTTTGTTTCTAAGGACTGTAGTTTTACTTTTTAATTTAGATTTTAACTTTTCATTAAACCTGTATGTAGAATAATTTTGGGCAAAACTAATTAAGGCACTTAATATGCCTAAAACAATGATAATTATTGCACCTAGTACATCCCTATTTATTAAGCTAATTATTGCTAGAATTACCAAAATTAAAATAAATTTATCTTTAAATGAATTTATTAAAAAATATATTGGCCCTCGCTTTTTGTTTTCTGTTACAATGTTTAAGCCATTTTCTTCAAGCCTTTTATTGGCTTCTTTTGTGCTTAATCCATTTGAATCTGTTTTTAAAATTTTACAAATTTCTTCATTACTCTTTCCGAGATATTTCGTAATATTTCATTTGTTTACCTCTTTGCTTTTTCAGTTGGGGACGGTCCTAAAATGAAAAAATAAATTTTTCATCCATACTAGAACTTGTCTTTTTAATTTTTTCATTTTAGGACCGTCCCCAACTGAAAATCTTTACCTAAATTTTAATCTAATTGATTGATAAAGTCAATAAAATATGATATATTTTATTTGGTTACTTTAAGGCAAACTTTGGAATTATAATAATTTATAATCTTGGTTTTATTAGCCTTAGATGTAAATGGTGATTATTTTAATTGCATAATTACAATGCAAGAATAATTGCTGTTCTTATAACATATCTTTGTTATAAGGAAAGGAGTTTCTATATGAAACCTATAATTTTTAAAGGCTGTGGTACAGCTCTTGCTACTCCGTTTGATGAGCAAGGAATTAATTTTAAAGTTTTTGAGGAGATGATTGAAAATCAAATTGAAAATGGTGTAGATGCACTTATTGTTTGTGGAACTACTGGCGAATCATCTACAATGACTGAAAAAGAAAGAAAAGATGCTATCAAGTTCGTCATTGATGTAGTAAAAAAACGTGTTCCTGTTATTGCAGGTACTGGTTCAAACAATACTGTTCAAGCAATGGCCATGAGTAAATATGCTGAAGAAGTTGGTGCAGATGCTTGTTTAGTTGTTACTCCATATTACAACAAAACAACTCAGGGGCGGACTCGTTGCTCATTATTCTGCAGTTGCTTCTAGCACAAAACTTCCTATTATTGTATATAGTGTTGCAAGTAGAACAGGTGTAAATATTTTACCTGAAACTTGCTTGGAACTTTCTAAAATTCCTAATATTGTGGCTATAAAAGAAGCAAGTGGCAATATTTCTCAAATTGCTAAAATAGCTGAGTTATGTGGAGATAATTTACATAT
>CALXZV010000102.1 GCA_944393335.1 uncultured Clostridia bacterium
TTTCTTCATTTTAACAGAAATGTAATAATTCTGTGGATAACTTTTTTCTAAATTTTAAAAAAATCCCGAAACTTAAAAAATTTTTTGGGAAAGATTTTGCTTTTTTTGATGTGTATGTGATTGTCAATTAGAACCGTCCCAATTGACACAATTGACATTTTTCTTTCTAAATTTTGTTGAATTTTGAATTTTTATGTATTATAATGTAGACGTATTAAAAATTAATTTTAGTATAAACTAACTAAAGAAAGATTTTGTTTGCATTTTTATGCAAATTGCAAAATTTTTAAGGAAAGGAAAATGTATTATGAAAAAAACAATTTACGGTATTTTAATTGCACTATTTATAGTTTTATTTACTGCTACATCAAGCTTTGCAGCCAATGTTCAAAAAGCTGACGCTACTATGTCTTTAGTTGAAGATAATGTATGCAATATTACTTTTGGTCAGTATGGCGAATTTGAAAAGAAAATGATTGAATGCAATACAACTGACAAATATGTTGACATTAAGTTAACTGCTAGAAATAATGCTGAAAAATTAGAAGACAAAAAAGCTAATGTTGTTTTGTTAATTGATGCTTCAAGAAGTATGTCTACAAACCAAGTTTTAATTAATGGTGAGAGAATGACAAGAAAAGAAGCCGTTTTGGAATCTGCTCAAACTCTAGTAGATAAATTATTAGAAGCCAACCCTAACATAAAGATTGGTGTTGTTGAATTTGCTACATCTACTGAAACAGATGATGAAGGTTATACAATTGAAGGTACTGATTTAGATGCTAAGACTGTAACAGATGAACTTACAAATGATGCAGATACAATTAAGGCTGCTTTAAATACTGTATCAACTGATGTTATGGGTGCTAGAACAAACTTAGAAGTTGGCTTAGATGCAGCAAACGCATTACTTCAAACAAATAATGACCCAGATACAGAAGACTACATTATTACTTTAACAGATGCTATTCCAAATACTGCAAGAGGCGTTGTTGGAGATACTTATACAGATGCAACAAGAGTTCCAACTAAAAATAAAATAGTTGAATTAGGTAAAGCTGGTGTTAATTTAATTTCAATGCTTATTGAAATGAGTGATGATGAAATTGCAGTATCTCAAGAAGATCCAAAGCCAACATACAGAGAGGTTGCTGAAGAAATATTTGGTACAGCTACAAAACCAACTTCTGGAGAAGTATACTATGTTCAAGATGAAGAAGTTGAAGATACTGTTACAAATAAAATATATGCTAGTTTAGTACAAGAACAATATGTTTTAGATAATATAGTAATTAAAGATTACTTCCCACAAAATATTATAGATAATTTTACTTATGCACAATTAACCGAATCAAATATTGGTGAAGTTACTGCAGAGGTAAACAAAGAAGATAATTCAATTACTTGGACTATTCCTTCACTTGGACCTGGCGAAGAAGCTACATTTACTTATAGAATTTCATTAAATAGTGAATTTAATGAAGAAATTGTTGGTATAAACTTACCTACAAATGAAAATGTACAAATTACTTATGATGAAAATGGTACTCCAGGATCTTCTGAAAATGACAAATGTCCTATTATTGCATTAGATTTATTACCTAAAAAAGATATTCCTCAAACAGGTATTTATACTGGAATGTATATTGCTGGTGGAATTGCAGTAATGGCTATTATAGGATTTGCAAGTTACAAATATATTAAAAGAAATAGATTTTAATATTAATTTATAATTTTAACTTTAAAAAACAGTAATTATTAAATAATTACTGTTTTTTTAATTTTTTGCTATTCATCTTTTACTTGATTTTTTGTTATTTTTATGTTAACATATAATATGTAGAAATTTGCGCATAAAAAGGATTGCATGATAAAAAAACAAAGGAGAAAAAATTTATGAATGTAAAAAAGGGGATTGCCCTAGGATGGAGTCACTCTAGAAAAGCACTGCAATTGGTAACTCCAGATGGTAAACGGATTGAAATTCCTCAATCGGAATTCTCAGTTCATGATTTTACGGCACCCAAGGGCCTGCCATTCGAAGTTGCATGGCTTATGGGTAAGGAAGTTTATTATGTTGAACTGGAAAACGGGATTTACTCTCGTAAAAGAGTAATGCAAAAAACAATTTCCAATATGGTTGTCGGAGAGATTTTCGAGGCGACTGTAATAAAGTTCTGTAAAAAGGGACTTTTTGTGGAGTACAATAACTGCTTTTTTTATTGCAGTATTTTTGAAGTATCTAACTCGTTTGTAAAAGACGTGTCGGATCACTTCTATATCGGGCAAAAAGTCGATGTAAGACTTCTTGACAAAGGGTCAAAATACAAATATCCGGAAGTTTCCTATAAACAAGCTTTTCCTGATTGCCTCGACAACTATCATAGTGGCGATTATTGTGTTTGCAAAGTCAGCAATTTAAGTGACCACTTAGGGGCTTATTTTATGGAAGTTTCCCCTGCTGTACCTGGGATAATGGATTTTGAAAATTGTCCTAAATGGTCATTACCTCTCCATTATGGAGATGAGGTATTGTGCGTTGTGAAGAATGTTAACTCAAAAGGCGTTCGTCTAATTGGGTTGCGTGTATTACGCCGTGCTAACCAGTAATCAAATATAATTTCTACATCTTGTTAAAAAATCATGCATAACTTCAGCCACCAGGATCTTATCCAATGGTGGCTGTTTCTTTTTTCAGTTGGGGACGGTCCTTTTTCGAAAATGTCAAATGGGACGGTTCTAAATGACAATCACATCAGTTTGATTGTCATTTAGAACCGTCCCATTTGACAAAATTTTTTCGTTTTAGGACCGTCCCCAACTGAAAAATTTTATATTTCTCCCCCTCTTTTTATAAAATTACGTCCATATTTTTCTTTTATTTTGTCCAAAGTTTCATCTAATTTTTCTTGTTTTTCATTTTGCTTGTTATCAAATAAAGATATTTGCTTATCTTTTTCATCTAATAAATCATCTACTCTCACTCCGATAAGTCTTACTCTTGTACCTTTTTTAAATAATTCTTCCATTAATTTTTTTGCTTGCTCATATATTATTTTTGTGCTTGATGTTGCTGTGTCTAATTTACGCTGATGCGAAAATACTCTAAAATTTGAATCTTTTATTTGCACATTTACTACATTTGCAAGCATTTTTTCTTTTCTTAATCTGTAAGTTACTTGTTCTGTAAGGTCTAATAAAATCTTATTTATTTCGTTTATATTTGTTAAATCTTGTGGAACTGTTATTGAGTTTCCTATTCCCTTTGGCTTTTCTTCCATGTAGTTTACAGGTGAATTATCTATACCATTTGCATATTCCCAAATAGTTTTGCCAAATTTGCCAAATGTTTTATATAATATTTCTTTATTATAATGTGCTAAATCTCCTATAGTTTTTATGCCCATTCGCTCTAGTTTTGGTATGCTCTTTTTTCCTACCATTAATAATTCACTTACATTTAATGGCCACATTTTGGTCTCTATTTCTTCATTCCAAAGTGTATGAATTTTGTCCGGCTTTTCAAAGTCCGATGCCATTTTGGCTAGAAGTTTATTATGTGCAATGCCTACATTTACAGTAAAACCCTGCTCTGTTTTTACTCTTGTAGATATTTCTTTTGCAATTGCAAGTGGACTTTCATTTTTGCCAATAAAATTTGTCATGTCTAAAAAACATTCATCTATTGAAAAACGTTCTATTATGTTTGTATATTCTTTAAATAATTCATAAAGTCTATTTGAATACTCTCTATACATTTTATGATTTGATGCAAATACTTGCAAATTTGGACACTTTTTTCTTGCAAAATATATTGGCTCTCCTGTTTTTATTTCAAATTGTTTTGCTATATTACTTTTCGCTAAGACCACTCCATGCCTTTGACTTTCATCTCCACCAATTATTGCGGGAATAGTTCTTATGTCTAAGCTAGCACCATTTTTAAGCATATCTACTGCTGTCCAAGATAAAAATGCATTATTTACATCAATATGAAAAATCAAACGTTCCATAATAATTCACCAACCATATTATAGAACGTTTGTTTATAATTGTCAAATAGAACCGTCCCCAATGACAACAATTCGTGTCAAATGGGACGGTTCTATTTGACAACACAAAAATGGACGTTCTTAATTGATAAAAACGTCCACTTTTAATAGTTATTTGTTTTCTGTATTTTCAGTTTTTGTCTCTGCTGTTTTTGCTTCCTCAGTAGTTTCTGCTTTAACTTCTTCTACTGGAGCCTCAGCACTTTCAGTTACAGGAGCTTCTGCTACTGTAGATTCAGCTTTTACTTCTTCAGCTTCTTCTGCAGCTGGCATTCCTTCTTTAAGAACTATTTCTTTGTTCTCAATTCTTGCTCCTACATTTTCCTTTGTCTTAGCAGCTTTTCCTAGTCTGTCTCTTAAGTAGTATAATTTAGCACGTCTTGCTTTACCTACCCTAACTGTTTCTACCTTTTCTATTAATGGAGAGTGTAATAAAAATGTTTTTTCAACTCCTACTCCATATGCTACTCTTCTTACAGTGAA
>CALXZV010000103.1 GCA_944393335.1 uncultured Clostridia bacterium
GCTTCAACACCATATATAACTTTTATATCTTTATTATCATATCCTAGCATTTTGTGAGCATCTGGGAAAGATTGAACAACACCGTGGTCTGTTATGGCAATTGATTTCATTCCCCACTTCATAGCTCTTTTAATTAAATCTTTTACAGGTGTTACAGCATCCATTTGACTCATTTGAGTATGCATATGAAGTTCAACTCTTTTAACATCTGCATTATCCATTCTAACTGTCTTTTTAAGAGGTTCGCCTTCAATTACAGTATTTGCAATAATTGTAATTTCCTTTGCAAAATTATCAAATGCTGCTCTACCTCCAAGTCGTACGCCATTTCCTACTTTTAATTTTGATGACACACGTTTTTTCTTTTCTGGAAGAACAAATATTTTACAAGTAATAGTGCTTGTGCCATCATATACATCAAATGAAAATAGGAACTTACCTGATTTTTTAAGCTCTGTTGGGTCTGGAACGTTAACTATTTCTCCTGCTATTTGCACATCAGATGTATCAACAGAAATATCTCCAATTTTCATTAAAGGTTCTCTTATATTTCCATTTCTACCATAAATTAATGGTGAATCTTCTTCTTCATCTGGCATTGGAGCAGGCTCTCCTTGTGGCACACTTCCACCGTTTCCGCTTTTTCCTCCATTGTAATTTGAACCATTATTTGCTCCTCCATTGCTTGCGTTATTGCCAAAATTAGATGAAGAATTATTATAATTATTTCCGTTTTTTCCTGCTTGTCCTCCATTAGAGTTTTTCCTACTTCCACTAGGGCCTGACTCATTTCTTCCACTCCAAGTATTTGAACTGCTACCAGAATTAGAGGTACTTTGAGAATTACTTGCCTTTTCACTATTTTCTGCTTGAAGAATTTTAGTTTCTTCTACATACTTCTTCATTAAATCTTCATTTTTCTCTTGGAACAATTTTTCATATTCATTGCAATTATCTTCAACAAAATTAACTTTGTAACCAACACCATAAATATCTTTTATAAAATTAGAAATTTTGGTATTCATACCTTGTTTTTCTAATATATCTTTTCCCCTTACTTTAATATGTATATTTAAAGTATTATTTAATGGCTTAAAGAAATTTGAAGTTGCCGAAACTTCTTGTGTGCCTTGCTCTATTTTGTCATTTGGTAAATTTCCTTTTGTGGGACTTTCTAGCTCACTATTTCTTAGGAAGGCTCTTGCCATAGGATTTTTACTTGAAAAATATGAAAGAATATTTGACCAATCTTTATAAACGGGGGGAATTTCATTTACTTTAAAAGTTTTAACACCATTTAAATTTTTTACTTCGTCTTGAGCCCCATTAACATCTTCAGTTATGTTTTCTGTAATTTCGTTATTTTGATTAGGTTCTACATCAATTTTAAAATCTACTCCAGCAATGTTAAATCTCTTAATAGCATATTTTTCAAAATTACTAATTTCATTAATATCTATGTAATCATTTGCTTTCAAAAAAATTTCAAGTTTATTAGTTTTTCTATGTAGATTCACATTCTCAATTTCTGCATTAGAAAAAGCAAAACTATTTGAACTATAGTCTACAAATACGTTTTTTATCATTTTAACTTCTGTATTTACCTGATTCATTTTTTGCCCCCAAAATAATTCTATTTTTTCAGTTCTATTTTTTTCAGTTGGGGACGGTCCTAAATCGAAAAAATATTGTTCCTATTTAAGATTCGTTCCTACTTGAAAATTTTTTTCGATTTAGGACCGTCCCCAACTGAAAATTTTCGTTTCAAGACCGTCCCCAACTGAAAAATTTTCGATTCAAGACCGTCCCCAACTGAAAAATTACACAATTCGCAGTATGTCATTGTATGTTACAAATACTGAAAATACTATTAGTACAAAAAAGCCAATAGACTGTATTTTTAATTCAGTTTCCTGCTCTAAAGGCTTTTTGCGTATGGCTTCTATTATTAACAGTAATGCTTTTCCGCCATCTAATGGAACAAATGGCAATAAATTTGTTATGCCCAGTGAAATAGATACTATTGCAAGTAAATATACAAATTGTGCCAAACCTGATGTTTGAGATACCATTTGAGATATGCCAACTGGTCCCATCATATCATTTATGCTTACATTTCCTGTAAAAAGTTGAACAATACTATCAAACATGGCGTAAATAAGTGTTCCTGTACTATTCCACGCATATGATAATGAAGTGAAAATATTTGCACTATATACAATCATATATTGTATTGTTATTAAAATTATATATGCTATAAGTCCAAATAATATATTTACAGCCGCACCCGCAACTATAATGGCAAATCTTTTGGGTATGCTTGCTTTACTAAAAGAGCCTTCTTTATCAGAATGCTCTTCTTCTCCTTCCATATTGCAAAAACCGCCACAAGGAATTAGCCTTAATTCATACTTAGTTTCTTTTACTTGTTTTGACCACACTTTTGGTCCAAATCCAATTGAAAATTCATTAACTCTAACCTTGCAAAGTTTTGCTACTATGAAATGACCACCCTCGTGTATAATTATTAAAAAACCTAATAAAAATATTATTTTAATTGCAGTAATAATAAAGCCCAAAATGCCCTCCATAAATTAAGTTGCTATCTAATTACCATTTAATCGGCAATTGCTTTAAACTTTTAACTGTCAAAGACTGAGCATACTTAAGAATTATAACAAGCTAAAAAGTATAAAAGCAAATGGAAGTACAAATATAATGCTGTCTATTCTATCAAGCATTCCACCATGACCTGGAATAAGCTCACTAAAGTCCTTAATTTCACAATACCTTTTTATGCTTGATGCCGCCAAATCGCCTATTTGTCCAACAATACTAAGTACAGCCATAATACATCCTACTAATAAATAATTTATTCCTGTATTCCATATAGTATTACACAAAACAGCATAAACTATACCAAGTAAAATAGCTCCAACCACTCCAGCAACAGCTCCTTCAACTGTCTTATTTGGGCTAACTTCAGTTAATTTGTGTTTTCCAAAATGTCTTCCTATAAAATAAGCAAATATATCACTACCCCAAGAAGCTATTAATACAAACCAAATTAAAATTTTACCACTTAAATTATTGCCTATATTCATATTTCTAACTAAAGTCAAGTAAATAAGCATTAAAGGTATATAACAAATACCTAACATTGTAACTGCAACATCTCTAATAGTCTTTTTTCCTTTTGCTAAAACCAATTCTGCAAATAAAACAACAAGTGAAATTGGAATAATTGCAATTAAAATACTTGTAAGCAATTTATCATCTACAAAATGTGTAAAAGCAATCAAAACGCAATAAATATATCCTAAAAATTGTGATGGATTTGCTTTACCTGTAGATTTAAAGCAGTGAAAATATTCATACATACTTATACATGCAATAATTGCTGTAAAAATATCCATAATAATGGTATTTGCAAATATAAGTATAACAGCAAGTATTGGAAGTGCTATTACCCCTGTTATAGTTCTTTTAATTGTTTTTGCTCTTTTTTCTTTTTCCATTTTAATAATTCCTTCCGCTCGTTGGATACATATTTTCTATTATATTTGTATTTTGATTAAGTATAAAAAATTATGTTTTTTCTATTTAATCAAATGCAATATACTAAATCTTTTTTTGCAATATTACTTGCCAACTCTTCTATGCCTTTTTGAATATTCTTCTATAGCTTTATCAATATCATCTGTTGTAAAATCTGGCCAGTATTTATCTAAAAACATAAACTCCGAATATGTTATTTGCCATGGCAAAAAATTACTTGTTCTTAACTCCCCACTTGTACGAATAAGTAAATCTGGATCTGGCAATCCTGCTGTATAAAGATTATTTGAAATTGTATCTTCAGTAATATCCTCTATTTTTAGTTTGCCTTCTTGAACTTGCTTTGCAATTTTTTGTGTAGCTTTAACAATTTCATCCCTGCCACCATAATTAAAAGCAATATTGAACTTAAGTCCAGTATTATTTTGGGTCTTTTCTTCCATTTTAATCATTTTTGCTTTTATTTCTTCTGGCATATTTTTTTCTCTATCACCAATGACCCTTAATTTAATATTTTCTAAATCGGCTGTTTTTAAAAATTTGTCTAAATACATATTAAGAAGAAGCATAATTGCCCCTACTTCCTCTTTAGTCCTTTTCCAGTTTTCTGTAGAAAAAGCATAAACTGTTAAAGCTTCTAGCCCAATTTTATTGCAATATTTTGCAACAGTTTCTAATACTTCTGCTCCTTTTTTGTGTCCCAAGCTACCATCTAATTTATGCTCTTTTGCCCATCTTCTGTTGCCATCCATTATGATGGCAATATGCTTAGGCATAATCTTTTCTTCCATAATTAAATTTCCTTTAATATTCCATTTATTTGTAAATTTACATTTATATAATGCAACTCTTTTTTAGCACGATAAAAATTTTTCGTAATTACACTGACATTATTTCTTTTTCTTTTTTATCAGCTATTTCATCAATTTTAGCAACATATTTATCTGTTTCTTTTTGAATTTTATCTTC
>CALXZV010000104.1 GCA_944393335.1 uncultured Clostridia bacterium
ATTAACATTGGATAATGCATCTTATGATGTTAAGAAAGTTCAAGAAGAACTATTAAAACAAGGTGCTTTAATTTAAAATAGTTAGAGTTAATTTAAATACAAATGATTTATTAAGAAAGGAAAAATTAAAATGGATAAAGAAAAAGAAAAAAGAAAATTGATGACCAAAAATGAAAAGCAATTTGTTTGCACACTTATAGCAATTTTAATTATGATTATTTTCTTCGTAGCTCCATCACCAGCTAATTTAAGTGCTGATGGAATGAAGGTTTTGGGTATATTTATAGCTATTCTATTTTTATGGATAACTATAGGTATAGGCTGGCCTAGTTTACTATGCTTAGCAGCACTTGCGTTTGTTCCTTCATTAGGAATGGACTTTGTACTTAAAAATTCTTTTGGAAATTCAACATTTGCATTTTTATTATTTACATTTATGTTTACATATGCATTTTCGCAAACGGGTTATGTAAGAAAAATAGCTTTGGGATTTGTAACAAGTAAATTTGCGAGAAAATCGCCTTGGAGATTTGCATTTTGTTTCTTTGCAGCAGTTATAGTAATTGGACTATTTATGTCTCCATCAGTTTTATATTTTGTTATTTTACCTATATTAGAGGAAATATACAACATACTAGGGCTAAAAAAAGGTGACAAGTATGCATCTATGCTAATGGTTGGTTTAGTATTTTGCACAAGCTTATCTTCAGGAATGACACCTATTGCACATGTGTTCCCTGTACTTTCAATGAATGTATTCCAAAGTTTAACAGGTGCAACTATTAATTATGGACAATATATGTTATTTGCTATACCAACTGGTATTGTAATATTTGCAGTAATGATGCTAATATTTAGATTTATGATGAACCCATCTACAAAAGACCTAAATTTAAAATCTACAGAGTTTGATAAAATGAAAAAAGAAATTCCAGTTGCAAATAGAGGAGAAAAAACAATACTTGGAGTATTTATATTTGTTATTGCATTATGGATTCTTCCAAGTTTGCTAAAAGGCGTTTCAATTAAATGGATTTCAAGCTTATTTACATGGATAGATGGATTTGGAACAGCAATGCCACCACTAATTGGTATTATTTTGCTATCAATATTCAAATATCAAAAGCAATCTTTAATTAATTTAAATGATGCAATGGTTAAAGGTGTTTCTTGGCCAAGTATTATAATGGTTTCTGCTACACTTGTCTTAGGTTCTGCTATGACAAATAGCCAAATAGGACTAACAACATTCTTATCAAGCTCAATTCAACCAATTACAACAGGTTTATCATCAATAGCTTTGATATTATTATTTGCTTTATGGGCAGGTTTACAATCAAATGTTTCTTCACACATGGTTACGGCTCAACTTGTACCAACAATTGCAGTTCCAGCTGCTTTAGCATCAGGAAGTATAAGCGCAGCAGCAATTACAGCTGTTATAGGTTTAATTGCTTCAACAGGTTCAGCTGCTCCACCTTCAATGCCTTATGTTGCAGTAGCAGGTTCATCTGGTTGGACAAATTCATCAGTATTATTAAGATATGGATTCCTAATGATGGTTGTAATTATATTAGTTGCGTCATTTATAGGCTATCCAATTGCAAATGCTATAATGGGGTAAATTATAACTTGTCAAATGGGATGGTTCTAATTGGCAATCACACTTGAGTCAATGTCAAACAGAACCGTCCCAATTGACATATTATAAAAAGGTTATCAGCTATAAGGTAAACTCAAATTATTAGACTAAAAGCTTAATAATAATTATTCACTTCTTGCTAGGTAACCTTTTTTATTCATTAAAAAATATTAAGAATAATTGCTAAAATTTTTCATAGTGAACTTTTTCAGGATAAAAATTATTGTTAGGCTTTCTATCTTCTGCTGGGTAACCAAGTGATATAGTACAAAATAGTTTGTAATTATCTGGTATTCCAAGTATAGTTTTTTCTTTACCTGTCTTTTCTAGGTCGGGATAACCACCAATCCAACAAGAACCTATGCCTAAAGATGTAGCTTCTAGTAAAATATTTTCAGTAACTGCTCCACAATCAGCTTGCCAATATGGTGTTTCTTTATCGTCCCCAAGAGAACAAACAAGTATTGCAGCATTTGCTTCATTTAACATATGAGAATAAATGCATGTATCTGCAAGCTTTTTCAAAGTTTCCTTATTTTTTACAACTACTAAATCATAAGGCTTTTTATTATGTGCTGATGGAGCATTCATACCAGCTTTTAATAATTTTTTAATATCCTCATCAGATATTTCTTTGTCAGTGTATCTTCTAATACTTCTTCTTTCAAAAATTTCATTCATAGCAAAACCTCCTTTTCTCATTAAAAATATACCATTAAATTTGGCTAAAGTAAAGAAAAAATTTTATTTGGGAGTTGTCAAATAGAACCGTCCAATTTGACAAAAAATGTCTTAAAAATTATTACAAAATTTGTTGCTATAAATAAACAATTTATTTTATAATAATACTTGTGAGAAAACTTTAATATAATTAAAATAAACTATTTTTTGAGGAGGAAGTTATGAAAGTATTATTAGTAAATGGGGGACCACACGAAAAAGGTTGTACATATACAGCATTAGAAGAGGTAGCAAAAACTTTACAAAAAAATGGAGTTAAAACAGAAATAATTTGGCTTGGTGTGCAACCAATAGCTGGATGCATAGGATGTAATGTTTGTTTAAAAACTGGTAAATGTTTTAGAAATGATATAGTAAATGAATTCATAGAAAAATCAAAAACAGCTGATGGATTTGTATTTGGTACTCCAGTTCATTTTGCATCTATGTCAGGTGCATTAACTTCATTCATGGACAGAGTATTTTATGGCAGAGGAGATTTGTTTAAAAATAAGCCAGCCTGTGGTGTTGTAAGTTGTAGAAGAGGCGGAGCAAGTGCTACTTTTGACCAATTAAATAAATATTTTTCAATTAGCAATATGCCAATTGTAACATCACAATATTGGAACCAAGTACATGGTAATACACCAGATGATGTAAGAAAAGATGAAGAAGGAATGCAAATAATGAGAACTCTTGGAAACAACATGGCATGGCTATTAAAGTGTATTGATGTGGCTAAAAAGAATGGAGTGGAATATCCACAAAATGAAAGCCCTATTAAGACAAATTTTATAAGATAATAAGTCGTTAGATGGTTCTGTTTGACACGATTAATTTATACTTTATTCGCCAAACAATATATCTATTTTTACATTCTCGGCGCGGGTCGCTGCTTGCTCCAGCTTGAGAATGAAAAATAGACATATTGCTTTGGCTTTTAAATATAAAAAAGTATGTGTCAAACAGAACCATTTTGATAACTCTATTGACTTTTTGCAAGCATTAATTATATAATAAGACCATAAAATTAAAGAAAAGAAGCAATGTGCAATTTTGCAACAAATATAATTTAAGCATTAAACTACACATCTTCTTGAGAAAGGAAAGTAATAAAAAATGGAAAATAAAGTTTTAGTTACAGGACACAAAAATCCAGACACAGATTCAATTTGTTCAAGCATAGTAATGGCTAATTTAGCAAAACATTATGGAGTTGACGCTAAGCCAGTAAGACTTGGAAATTTAAATAAAGAAACAGAATATGTATTCAAGCACTTAAATATGGAAGCACCAGAATTAATTGAAAAAGTAGATGAAGGTCAAAAGCTAATTTTAGTTGATCACAATGAAAAAGCTCAAAGCGTAGAAGGCAGAGAAAATGCAAAAATATTAGCAGTAATTGACCACCACAGAATAGCAGATTTTGAAACAAATGAGCCACTTTATTATTTAGCAAAACCATATGGCTGTACATCAACACTTCTTTTTGAAGAATACAAAAAGGCAGGCTTAGAAATAGATAAAGTTATGGGGACATTAATGCTTAGTGCAATAGTATCTGACACATTACTTCTAAAATCTCCTACTTGCACAGAAAAAGATGTAAAAGCTGTAGAAGAGTTAGAAGAAATTACAGGACTAAAGGCAAGTGAATATGGACTAGATATGCTAAAAGCAGGAACAGATTTAAGTACATATTCAAGTCAAGAAGTTATAAACTTGGATGCAAAAGAGTTCGAAAAAAATGGCAAGAAAATAGTAATTTCACAAGTAAATACAGCAGATATTGATGATGTTTTCTCAAGAAGAGAAGAACTAGAATTTGCAATGGAAAAAGAAATTGCAGAGAAAAAGCTAGACTTATTTATATTTGTTATAACAGATATTATAAATACAAGTTCAAAAATAATAGCACTTGGAGCTGATAAAGAGCTTACAGAAAAAGCTTTTGGCAAAAAGCTTGATGAATT
>CALXZV010000105.1 GCA_944393335.1 uncultured Clostridia bacterium
TTTCTTCATTTTAACAGAAATGTAATAATTCTGTGGATAACTTTTTTCTAAATTTTAAAAAAATCCCGAAACTTAAAGCAATTTATAGCTTGCAAAACAGAACAAAGAGTGATATAATGTTATTATGTTAATAAAATAGTAAAACTATTTAAATAGTAGGAGGTAAAAATGTTTAAAGATAGCTATAATTATGTAAAAGTAAAAAATGGCCAAGTAAATCAATTTACTATCAGACCATTAAAAGAAGAAGATATTAATCAAGTTGCTATTGCAAGAATAGCACAAGAAAATGAAAATGGTAATGGAGCAACAAAAGAATATATAGAAGAATATAAAAAAGGAGTATTGAACTTACTTAATACAAATAGATTAATAGGTGCAGGAGCTTTTTTAGGAGACAACATTGTTTCAATAGCATTTTTTAATCTAATTAGTTTTGGTAATGATAGAAGAATACCATATTTATGCGGAGTTTGGACAAATCCTACATATCGCCAAAATGGACTTGCTATGCAAGTTAATAAAAAACTTATGCAAGGAGTTTTTGAAAGAAGAGATAAATTGGCAGATAATAGCTTATTAACAATAGAAGGAAACGAAGCAGCATTGAGAATGTATGAAAAGTTAGGATATAAAAGTGTTAATGGTGAAATGACATTTTTAGGAGATGTTAAAGACTCTGGAGAAAATGTAGAAAGCTATACTTCACATATTGACAAAAATTGTGACGAATTGTTTTTTAAAAAAAATGGCCAAAAACGCATGAAAATAAGCTATTCGAATGAACAATTTTTTCCACATCCAACTAATATTGATGGCAAAATGACAAGAATTACTGGTATTCATCCACTACAAAATGATATTAGTGCTAATGAATTTACTAAATATATGCAAGAATTCTTTAGAAGTCATAGATTTTGTAAGCTAAATATGCAAGAACTTTTAGCAAAAGAAGATGACCTAGGAAGAATTTTTGGATTACCAAGCAATGATTCATTAGGAATGGTTAATGCTTTTAACCAAATGAATTTTGAAAGCAACAATGGAAATATCCTTCATATTAAACCAAGCAACAATGTTATGGAAAAAGATATGGTACCAGATTTAGATCTATTACAATCTGAGTATTTGGATATTGAAAAATAATCACAATTGACATAATTACTGTACTTTGATATAATACTAATAGGTTGTTCGATTTTTAAACATTAAATTTGCCCACATAGGCAAATAACAATTTAGACAAAGTGAGGAGACTTTTTTATGACAAAACTAATTTCTCAAGAAGAGCGGATAAACCTAAGCAATAAACTCTATCCACTTTATGATGGTTTGAGCAAAGACTTGCTATTTTATATAGCGATTGATACTTTGTTCTTAACTGTAGCAAAGGGGTTTACTGCAGTTCAAATCTCATTACTGGGCTTTGTACCTACACTTGTGTGTGTACTATTAAAGCCGGTTTTGCTAAAAGCCGTGAAAAAGCTTGGTAATGTGCTATCCTCAAGGGTTGGAACGTTCATGCTTCTCAGCTCAGCAGTATTGATTACTTTTGGTACATCTTTCTTTACTATTTCAATCGGACGGGTTATATATGAATCTGCATTCGTTTTGAAGAGTATGGAAAGTATTACTCTCAAGAAGAATCTTGAGCATCAGGAAAAAGCAAACCAGTATATGAAAATTCGAGGGGCTTCAAACACAGTTTATGCTACAGCTACATTTATTATAGCGATTGTGGCAGGACCAATGTTCAATGTTAGTCCCTACCTACCAATGTGGTTATGTATTTTGTTTTGTATGATAACATTTGGCTTGTCTTTTACATTTTATGAAGTAAAAGATAAAGAGAATAATCTAGAAACAAAAAACAAACCTCAAGAGAGCAAGGAGAAAAAAGGAAGCAAAAAGAACAAATTAAGCAAAATCTTGCTTCTTGCTTTGATTTCAAATGCCTTGTTTATCAACATTGTATTTGTTGGACAGCAAGATAGCAAATTGTTTATTCAATATCAGCTAACAGACTGGTATGGAATAACAACAACAGCGACTTTGCTGACATTGATTGTTGCATCGTCAAGACTTTCTAGAATTGTCTTGAATATGCTATTCAACCGGTTCTATCAAAGATTCAGCAATCAAGTTCCAATCGTATTGTCCGGAATGCTTGTTGCTGGGTTCTTGGCAATAATACTTGGGGCTGTACTTCCTGCAAGTAACATTATAAAAGTATTGTTAATGACATTGGGATTTGACCTTATAATCCCAATGCGAGACACTTTTATAATTTACATCGAAGATGTTGTTCTTTCTAATTCTAAGAAGGAGCAGCAACAGGAACTGTTCACAAATATGGAAGTAGCAGTCAAAGTAGGAAAAGTAGCAATGAATTTAGCAATTTCGCTACTGCTCTTAAAAGTTGACCTGTACTACGTAATGTGGATGTTTGTTCTTGCAGGGATTGCAGAAGTATTCTTGTCTAGAAAAATCGTCAAGCTTACTACAAAAGTCTAAAACTTAATCTCAGTCAGTTTCTTTCTTGAGGAGCTGGCTGAGATTTTTATTTTGTGAAAAAAATATAAATTAGACAGGGAATTCATTTTTGTAGCTTTACGGATTGACAAAATTGAAATAACAGTATAAAATCTATCAATGAATAGAAATATAATTATAGTTCTATGAATATTAATACCTATAAGAGGTGAATTTATGATAAAATTTGTAAAAATGGAAGGAATAGGGAATGACTATATTTATATAGATTGTACCCAAAAAGAACTAAAGAATAAGTCAGAATTAGCTAGAGTACTAAGTGATAGGCATTTTGGAGTAGGCTCAGATGGGCTAATACTTATAGAACAAAGTAAAAAAGCAGATTTCAAAATGCAAATATTTAACCCAGATGGCTCAGAAGCTGAAATGTGTGGAAATGGAATTAGATGTGTTGGAAAGTTTGTTTATGACAGAGGATTAACAAATAAAACTACTTTAAAGATTGAAACGCTTGCTGGCATAAAGGAACTTAAATTAAATATTGAAGATGAAAGCGTTAAGAGTGTTAAGGTTGATATGGGAGAACCAATACTTGACTACAAATTAATTCCAGCAAAAGACGGAAAAATATACAAATCTAAGGATGGAATAAAATTTTATAAAGTTAATATAAATATGAATTATGATTTAAAAGAGCTTACATGTGTATCAATGGGAAATCCTCATGGAGTAGAGTTTTCAAACAATATAGATAAACTCAATATAAAAGAAGTTGGAATTCTTATAGAGAGAGATTCTCATTTTCCTAATAAAGTAAATGCGGAGTTTGTTGAAATAATAGATAAAAATAATATAAAAATGAGAGTTTGGGAAAGAGGAGCTGGAGAAACTCTTGCTTGTGGTACAGGAGCTTGTGCATCTGTTGTTGCAAGTATTCTTAATGGATATACAGCAAGAAATGTTACTGTAGAACTTCTTGGTGGCAAACTAGATATTGAGTGGAATAAAGAAAATAATCACGTGTATATGACTGGACCTGCCACAACAGTTTTTGAAGGCGAATTCGAAAGACGTAAATCTGAATAAATTGATTATGATAGGAAAAGTTAGTTCGAAAGGAACAATGTATGCCTTTAATTAAAGAGAGAAAGGAATGGTTTTAGTATGATAAAAATTAATGAAAATTTTGAAAAAATACAAGCAAGTTACCTTTTTTCTACTGTTGCAAAAAAAGTAGCTGAATTTCAAAAAAATAACCCAGATGCAAAGATTATAAAATTAGGAATTGGAGATGTAACAAGACCACTTCCAAAAGTTTGCATTGAAGCGATGAAAAAAGCAGCAGATGAAATGGGAAACGCTGCAACGTTTAGGGGCTATGGTCCAGAGCAAGGATATGACTTTTTAAGAAATGCAATTGTAGAAAACGAATACAAGGGCTTAGGAATAGAAACGGATGAAATATTTGTATCAGATGGTGCAAAATGTGATTGTGGCAATATAGTAGATATATTTGCTTTAAATAACAAAGTTGCAGTAACTGACCCAGTTTATCCTGTATATGTTGATACAAACGTAATGTCAGGAAGAACTGGAAGCTACAAAGATGGAAAATATGAAGGCCTAATTTATATGCCAATGACAGCAGAAAATAATTTTAAACCAGAGCTTCCTAAAGAAGTTCCAGATATAATTTATTTATGCTTTCCAAACAACCCAACAGGTACAGTTCTTACAAAAGATGAACTAAAAGTTTGGGTAGATTA
>CALXZV010000106.1 GCA_944393335.1 uncultured Clostridia bacterium
TTGGCAGGTTGCAATGGATTTGTAAATGCATTTGATATAGCATATAATTATATAGAAATTGGAAAAATTAACACAGCATTAGTTATAGGTGTAGAAAAATTATCATCAGTAGTTGATTCAAACGATATGTCTACAGCTATTCTTTTTGGGGATGGGGCAGGAGCTACCATTATTACCAAAAGTAATAAGCCTAAAAAATACTATTCAAAATTCAAAAGTCAAGGTCAAGATTCAGAGTGTTTAACTTATGAGGTTGGAAAAAAGTTAACAATGGATGGGACAAAAGTATACAAATATGCAGTTGCAGAAGTTCCAAAAATAATTAATGAAACATTGTGTATGGCAGATTTGAATATAGAAGATATGCAAAATATAGTTTTACACCAATCAAATACTAGAATAATGAATTCAATAGCAAAAAAGCTTAAAATAGCAAATGATAGGTTATTTTCAGATATAGAAAGTGTAGGAAATACATTTTGTGCAAGCATACCAATAGCCTTAACAGAAATAGATTTACAGGAAGGACAGAATTTGCTAATGTGCGGCTATGGTGGGGGCTTAAATACAGGGTGCATTGTACTAGAGGTGTAGTTCCAATATATGTTCAAAAGTTACAATTCATAGTTAGATTTCTTTATAAAAATAATTTTAACTGTGAATTGTAACGTTCAGGAGCTTTTATAAGAAATATAATTAATTGAAAGGATGAATCAAATGAAAACAGCTTTTTTATTTCCTGGTCAAGGAAGCCAATTTACTGGAATGGGAAAAGATTTTTACGATAAATTTAAAGAGGCAAGAGATGTATATGATTTAGCAAATAAAGTAACAGAAATGCCAGTTAAAGAATTATGCTTTGATGGAAGCGAAGATGAGCTAAAAGAAACAAAAAATGCTCAACTTGCAATAGCTACAACATCACTCGCAATTCTAGCAGTTATAGATAAAATGAACATTAAAGCAGAATACGCAGCAGGTTTAAGCCTTGGAGAATACGTTGCATTGGTATATGGAGGTTTTCTAAAATTAGAAGATTGCTTTAATTTACTAAAACTAAGAGGATACTATATGCAAAACTTAGTACCAAAAAAAGAATATGCAATGGCAGCTGTTATTGGCTTATATTCTACTAAGATAGAAGAAGTATGTAGCAGACATGAAGCAAATGGAGAATTTGTTGTACCGGCAAATTATAACTATAGTATGCAAACAGTAATATCAGGAGAAGCAAAGGCTATAGAAAGCGTATCTACAGAGCTAAAAGAGCTTGGCGCAAAAAGAGTAATACCACTAAAAACATCCGGACCATTCCATACAAAAGCATTAGAAGAGGCAAGCAAAGAATTTTATAAAGATTTACAAAAAGTAGAGTTCAAAGCAGGAAATGGCGTAAGTGTAATAAAGAATTTAGATGGAAGCATATATAAAGAAGGAGATAATTTTGCTGAAATATTATCTAAACACATTATAAGTCCAGTAAGATTTGACAAGGCTTTAAGCATATTTAAAAACGAAAATGTAGATACTTTTATAGAAATAGGTCCAGGTAAGTCAATGACAGGATTTATAAATAAAGAAAAATTAGAAGGCACAAGCAATAGTATACAAAAAGTGGAAGATTTAGAAAAATTAAAATAATTTTCAGTTGGGGACGGTCCTAAATCGAAAATTTTCGATTGGGGACGGACCTAAAATGAAAAAATAGAAAGGAAATATAAAATGGAAGAGAATAAAGTTGCATTAATTACAGGTGGAACAAGAGGAATTGGAAAGGCAATAGCTAAAAAGTTCGCTGAAAATGGATATAACTTAGTTATAAACTACGTTTCAGAAAATACTGATTTAGAAAAATTAAAAAATGATATAAATAGTAAAAATGAAATATTATTTGTAAGAGCAAATGTTGGAGATTTTGAATCCTCAGAAGAATTAGTAAAACAAGCTATTGAGAAGTTTGGAAAAATAGATGTGCTTGTAAACAATGCAGGAATTACTAGAGATAACTTAATTATGAGAATGAAAGAAGAAGATTTTGACAATGTAATTAATACAAATTTAAAAGGAACATTTAATGTTACAAAAAATGTAGTTCCATATATGATGAAAAAAAGAAGCGGAAAGATTGTAAATATTTCTTCTGTTGTAGGTGTAAGCGGAAATGCTGGTCAATGCAATTATGCAGCTTCAAAAGCAGGCATTATAGGATTTACAAAAAGTATTGCAAAAGAGCTAGCAAGTAGAAATATTTTAGCAAACTGTGTAGCACCTGGATTTATAGATACAGATATGACAGAAGTGCTAAGTGATAGTGTAAAGGAAAATATAAATAGTCAAATACCACTAAAGAGAATGGGAACTGCAGAAGAAATAGCAAAAGCTGTTTACTTCTTAGCAGGAGAAGATAATACATACATAACAGGTCAAGTATTAAATGTTGATGGCGGAATGCTAATGTAATATTTTCAGTTGGGGACGGTCTTAAATCGAAAATTTTCGTTTGGGGACGGACCTAAATCGAAAAAAGAAAGGATAGTAAAAATGGAAAGAAGAGTTGTAGTTACAGGAATGGGAGCAATAACTCCTATAGGAAATAATGTAGAGGAGTATTGGAAAGGTTTGCAAGAAGGCAAGTGTGGAATTGATACAATAACATTATTTGATGTATCAGACTTTAAAGTAAAATTAGCTGGAGAAGTTAAAAATTATAATCCAGAAGATTACTTTGATAAAAGATCAGCTAGAAGATTAGATAGATTTGCTCAATTTGCCATGATTGCAGCTAGAGAAGCTATGAAAGATAGTGGAATGACAAAGGAAAATACTGATTTTGATAAAGTAGGTGTTTTCATAGGCTCTGGTATGGGTGGATTAGAGACAATCGAAAAAGAATTAAATGTATGCTTTGAAAAAGGTTATGATAAAATTTCACCTATGTTCATACCAATGGTTATTTCAAATATGGCTACTGGTAATGTTGCAATTGATTTGGGACTAAGAGGAGAATCTTTTTCAATAGCTACCGCTTGTGCAAGTGCAACTCATTCAATTGGTGAAGCATATAGAGCTATAAAACATGGCTACCAAGATGCTGTATTTACAGGAGGAACAGAGGCTTCTATCACAAAATGTGGGTTAGCTGGATTTACAAATATTAAAGCTTTAACACAAAGTACAGATAAAAATAGAGCAAGCATTCCTTTTGATAAAGAAAGAAGCGGATTTGTAATGGGTGAAGGAGCTGGCGTTCTTGTATTAGAAGAATTAGAGCATGCTAAGAAAAGAGGAGCAAAAATATATGCTGAAATAGTTGGATATGGAGCTTCTTCAGATGCATACCATATTACATCTCCTGCACCTGGCGGAGAAGGCGGAGCTAGAGCCATGGTTAGCGCTATTAAAGATGCAGGAATTGAACCAAAAGATATTACATATATAAATGCTCATGGAACATCAACACATTTAAATGATTCTTGCGAGACTGCAGCTATAAAAACAGCTTTAGGAGAAAGCAGTAAAACTGTAATGGTAAGCTCTACAAAAGGAAACACTGGACATTTACTTGGAGCAGCTGGAGCTGTTGAGGCAATTGCTTGTGTTAAAGCAGTAGAGGATGATTTTGTACCACCTACAATAAATTACAAAGTTCCTGATGAAGAATGTGATTTGGACATAGTACCTAATAAAGGAAGAAGTACAAAGGTAGAATATGCAATGTCAAATTCTCTAGGCTTTGGTGGACATAATAGTACAATTATATTTAAAAAATATGAGAAAGGATGTTAAATTTAATGGAATACAAGGATATTAAAGAAATAGTTAAAGATATGGGAGAATCTAAAATTGATGAGTTAAAAATAGAATTCCCTGATGGAACTAAAATAAGTATGAAGAAAAATGACCAAAAAGTTGTATATAAGGCAGAACCAGAAGTACATGAAGTAGTTATGACACAAGCACCAGCAGAAAGTACTATTGCTCATGCTAACTCTGAAAACAAAGCAGAAGAAAATTATAAAGAAATCAAGGCTCCAATGGTAGGAACATTTTATAGTAAATCATCTCCAACAGCAAAGCCTTTTGTAAATGTTGGCGACAAAGTAAAAAAAGGTGATGTTGTTTGCATAATTGAAGCTATGAAACTTATGAATGAAATTGAAAGTGAATTTGATGG